>JAUIDM010000339.1 GCA_030428915.1 Alphaproteobacteria bacterium
CGGCCTGGCCTGACTGCTGACGCAGCTGATTGACCTTGCCGAGAATACCCAGTTCGTCCTGCACGTGATGCGCGATTTCGTGCGCCACGACATAGGCGGCGGCGAAATCGCCCTTGGCGCCCATCCTCCGACTGAGGGTGACGAAGAAATCGGTGTCGAGATAGGCCTTGTTATCCATCGGGCAGTAGAATGGCCCGGTCGCGCCCGAGGCGCCGCCGCAGGGCGATTGCGTCGCCCCCTTGAACAGCACGAGCGTCGCGGGATTGTATTGCCGACCAAGTTCACGCGCGAAGATATCGGCCCAGATTTCTTCGGTATCGGCAAGCGTGACCGAAACAAACTCTGCCCGTTCCTCATCGGCGGCCGTGACCTCGCCGCCACCTCCACTGCTGATCGTCCCGCCACCGTTCAGAAGCGGCGTCACATCGATTCCAAGGAAGTATCCGATGGCCAGAACAGCCAGCATGCCGCCGATCCCGAGCCCGCCAACAGCTCCGCCGCGGCCCATCCGCCGCCGATCCTCGATATTCGCGCTGCCGCGCCGCCCCCGCCACTTCATCGCCAATACCCCGTTGCGACCTCAACTGATGCCTGTGCAACGATAGACTGAGCGGGGCGGCTTCGGAAAGCCTTCTCATGCTTGACGGCGCCAAAGACCCATGGCCTAAGGTGCGCAGGCAGTACCGGGGCAGGCAGGATGATCCGAGCTTTGTATGACTGGACGATCCGCCTTGCGGATCATCCGAGGGCGCTCTGGGCGCTTGGTGCGGTGTCCTTCGTGGAAAGCTCGTTCTTTCCGATCCCACCCGATGTCCTGATGATCCCAATGATTATCGCACGCCCGTCACGGGCCTGGCTGATCGCGACGGTTGCCCTTGTCACGTCGGTTCTGGGCGGGCTTTTCGGCTATTTCATTGGGGCCGTCCTGTGGGACGCCGTGGGCCAGCCAATCCTGGAGTTCTACGGCAAGGCCGACGCGGCCGCAGTCTTTTCCGAACGCTTCAATCATTACGGTGCATGGGCGGTGCTGATCGCGGGGATTACCCCCTTCCCGTTCAAGGTGATCACTATTGTGTCAGGCTGGACCGGGCTGTCGCTGCCGGTATTCATCATCTCGGCCATCGTTGCCCGGGGCCTCCGATTTTTCATCGTCGCAGGACTCTTGTGGAAGTTCGGCGCACCGATCCGTGATTTCATCGAGCGGCGGCTTGGCCTTATGTTCACGCTGTTCATGGTGCTGCTGATCGGCGGCTTTGCCCTGGTGAAATATCTGTGACCCGGACCCGACTTTGCCTCCTCGCCGCCTCTGGCTCCGCTGCCCTGCTCATCGGCGCGTTCTTCTTCCAATGGCTTGGCTATGCACCCTGCAAGCTTTGTCTTTGGCAACGTTGGCCGCACGGGGCCGCAATCGCTGTCGGCGCTGTCGCCACTGTTGCTGCATGGCGGTGGCTGCCTTATGCCGGGGCGCTCGCGGCGATTGTGACGGGGGGGATCGGCATATACCACACAGGTGTCGAGAACGGCTGGTGGGAAGGCCCCACGACCTGCACTTCGGGCGGCGACCTTTCCGGCTCGGCCGAGGACCTGCTGAACCAGATAATGGACGCACCGCTGATCCGCTGCGACGAGGTCGCCTGGGCCTTTGCGGGTCTGTCCATGGCCACATGGAATGCGATCCTGTCTTTCGCGCTTGCCGCAATCTGGATCACCGCCGCCCGCAGGTCGGACGGCCTTCCGGGATAACCATCCCGCATTTCGCGACAAAATCAGGCACCTCTCACCGGCGTCCGGCGCGTCGTGTCGTCAATAGCAAGCTCGTCTCGCTTCCCGTGACACCCTCATAGTTGCGCACCCGAGCCAGAACTGCATCCAGTTCCTCCAGCGTGCGCGTGCCGATCTCGGCGATCAGGTCCCAGCGCCCGTTAGTCGAATGCACCGCCGTCACTTCCGGCAGGCCGACCAGACGTGCAGTGATCCGTTCCGTCCCCCTGCCCTCTATGGAGATCATCATCAGTCCACGCACCGGCATTGCGCTGACATCGCCGCGCGTCACGACCGTGAAGCCCTGGATTTCACCGCGGCGCTGCAGCCGCTCCATCCGCGCCGTCACGGTCCCACGTGCGAGACCCAACTGCGCGGCAAGGTCCGAGAGCGAGGCCCGGCCATCGCGCCGGAGGGCCGCGATGAGGGCCTGATCAACATCATCCAGATCGTTCAATGTACACACCACTTTGATCAGAGGGCTAAGCAGATTGACCATAACAACTGTTCCCAATGGCGCAACATGTCTGGAAACTGACAAGCAGCCGAATCCTGACGACGGGACCAGTTATGAAACCGACATGCATCCTGATCGGAGCGCCGATCGACACTGGACAGAAGCGCGAAGGCTGCCTTATGGGGCCGGCCGCCTACCGGGTGGCGGGGCTTGCCCGCAGCCTGGAGGATCTCGGTCATCCGGTGATCGACAAGGGCGACGTCGCCTTGCCGTCGCTTGCTCCGGCCGACTGCGCCAATCCGGCTGTCCATCACCTGGCCGAAACAATTGGCTGGACCACGGCCCTGGCCGAGACCTCCGAAACAGCGATGGCCGAGGGAATGCCGATCTTCCTCGGCGGTGATCATTCGCTGTCGCTCGGTTCCGTTGCCGGGGCTGCCGCCTACGCCAAAAAGGTGGATCGACCGCTCTTCGTGCTCTGGCTCGACGCGCATTCCGACTATCACACGCCGCTCACGACCCAATCGGGCAACCTGCACGGCACGCCTGTTGCCTATATCGCCGGGCGCGACGGGTTCGACGCATTTCCGCCCTTCCCCGCCCCGGTGCCGGCCGAACGTATCTGCCTTTACGGCATCCGTTCGGTCGACCGGGCCGAGCATGCCGGTCTGCTCGACACCGACATGACAGTCTGCGACATGCGCGTGCTGGATGAACGCGGCATCGTCGCACCCCTGCGCGAATTCCTCGACAAGGTGCGTTCACAGAACGGCCTTTTGCATGTCTCGCTCGATGTCGATTTCCTCGACCCCGATATCGCGCCTGCCGTCGGCACCACGGTCCCGGGCGGCACGACCTTCCGCGAGGCGCATCTGGTGATGGAGCATCTGCATGAAAGCGGGCTTGTCACCTCGCTCGACCTCGTGGAATTGAACCCCTTCCTTGATGAACGCGGTCGCACCGCGAAACTGATGGTGGAACTCGTCGGCTCCTTGATGGGTCGAAAGGTTTTCGACCGCCCGACACGGAGCTTCGGATGATGAGCCTCAATATCGTTCCTTTTGTGAGCGTAGACAACATGATGAAGCTGGTTCTTCATCTTGGTCCCGAACGCGTGATGACCGAAATTGCCGCCTATATCGAGGCTGATTTCAAACGCTGGGAAAGCTTCGACAAGACACCGCGCGTGGCCTCGCACAGCGCCGTCGGCGTCATCGAACTCATGCCGACCTCGGATGGCGAGATGTACGGGTTCAAATACGTCAACGGTCATCCGAAGAACACCAAGGAAGGCTTGCAGACAGTGACGGCTTTCGGCCTTCTCGCAGAGGTCAATACGGGCTATCCGATCCTTCTGACGGAAATGACGATCCTGACGGCCTTGCGGACCGCCGCCATGTCTGCGCTTGCGGCAAAGCACCTTGCGCCGAAGGACGCGACTACGATGGCGATGATCGGCAATGGAGCGCAGGCCGAGTTTCAGGCGCTGGCCTTCAAGGCAATCTGCGGCGTCACCCATGTCCGTCTCTATGACATCGACCCCGCCGCAACAGAGAAATGCAGCCGCAACCTTGCGGGTTCGGGCTTGTCCATCACCGCCTGCCAAAGCGCAGAGCAGGCGATGGAAGGCGCGGGCATCATCACCACATGCACCGCCGACAAACAGCTCGCGACGATCCTGACCGACAACATGGTGGGTGCGGGTGTTCACATCAACGCGGTCGGCGGCGATTGCCCAGGCAAGACGGAACTGCACACGGATATCCTTCTGCGGTCGCAGATCTTCGTGGAATACCCGCCCCAGACCCGGATCGAGGGGGAAATTCAGCAACTGGCCCCGGACCACCCGGTCACCGAGCTTTGGCAGGTCATCACCGGCTCCGCCACTGGCCGCAGCGATCCGCGCCAGATCACGCTGTTCGACTCGGTCGGCTTCGCGATCGAGGATTTCTCGGCGCTTCGCTATATCCACGACCAGTTGCAGACCCTGCCATACAGCGAGCCTTTGGACATGATCGCCGACCCCGACGATCCGCGCGATCTTTATGGAATGCTGCTGCGGGCCGAGGCGAAAGCGGCCTGATTCCCCTTCATCTTGCCTGAAATACCTCGGGGGTCCGGGGGCAGCGCCCCCGGCACCGCCCCAAGGCGCTTGCGTCGGC
>JAUIDM010000340.1 GCA_030428915.1 Alphaproteobacteria bacterium
AGACGTTGGTGCCAGAGGCGCAGGCGGAAGAGGGTGTGACCTATGCCGCAAGAATCGACAAGGCGGAGGCAAGGGTCGACTGGACACGGCCTGCGGCAGAGGTCGACCGGTTGATCCGGGGCCTGTCACCCTTCCCCGGTGCCTGGTGCGAGATCGGCGGCGAACGCGTAAAGCTCTTGCGGTCGCGGGTGTTTGAGGGCGAGGGCGCGGCGGGCCAGGTGCTGTCGGGATTCACCATCGCATGCGGTGACGGAGCGGTGGAGATCGTTGAGGCACAGCGCGAGGGCAAGAAACCCATGAAGGCGGCAGAGGTGCTCCATGGCCTTACCCTGCCCGAAAAGCTCGTGTGACCCTTCCCCGGCAAGGGCAACACCCCATATCGAAGCGAACGGAGGCAAGAATGGCACTTGTCGGATTGATCATCATCGGCGCGGCGGCGGGGTTCATTGCGACACGGCTCATGGGGGTCGAGGCAGATCTGCTCAGCACCATCGCCATCGGGGTGATCGGTGCGCTCGCTGGCGGACTCGTGCTGCGCTTCATTCTGGTGGTCGGTGGCTGGCTCGGCGGATTCGTCGGCGCAGTTCTGGGGGCCATGGCCCTGATCTGGCTGTGGCGGACCTACGGGCCGCGCGGTCGCTAGCGGCGCGGCGGGCGTGATTTGTAGACCGGAAGACTCCAGCCGAAGATCAGGCTTCCGGCCCGGAGCGTGAAGGTCACCGCCGCGCAGACGAGAAGCGCCATGCCGACAGGAGCGACCTGAAACGCGACAAGCGCCGCACCCGACCCGGCGAAGGCGGCTGTGACGTAAAGCTCCCCCTGTTTCAGGACCAGCGGCACCTCGTTGCAGACCACGTCGCGCATCAAACCGCCGAGGCAGCCTGTCGCCACACCCATCAGCAGGACGACCGCAGGATGATGCTGGAAGAGAAGCGCCACACCGGTCCCCGCGGGCACCGCCACCGACAGCGCGCAGGCATCGAGCCAGGTCAGCACCGTCAGCCGGCTTTCGAAGATATGTGCGGTGAAAAAGACCAGAACCGCTGCCGCGACGGCGACCCCTATATAGGCCGGCTCGGCGATCCAGAAGACTGGGTTTCGGTCCAGAAGGACGTCCCGCACGGTGCCGCCGCCGACCGCCGTAAGACTGGCCAGAAAGGAAAAGCCGATGATGTCGAGCTGCGCCCGGCTTGCGACCAGCGCACCGGTCAGGGCAAAGATGAAGACCGACGCATAGTCGAGGAAGCTAAGTAGCGTCATTGGTCCTGGCCTTCTTCGGCTTGTAGGGCGCCATGCCGGCACGTGCCAGTTCGTCGGCACGCTCGTTCTCCGGGTGGCCGGCATGGCCCTTGATCCATTCCCAGGTGACCTTGTGCCGCGACTGCGCTTCGTCCAGCCTCTGCCACAGATCGACATTCTTCACCGGCTTCTTGTCCGCGGTGCGCCAGCCGTTGCGCTTCCAGCCATGAATCCACGTGGTGACGCCGTTCTTCACATAAGCGCTGTCGGTCACGACCGTGATCGCCGAGGGCCGTTTCAGTGCCTCCAGCGCCGCGATTGCGGCCAGAAGCTCCATCCGGTTGTTCGTGGTATCGGCCTCGCCGCCCTGCAACTCGCGAGCCCGCAAGACAGTCTCGCCGTCCTTGGCCAGCATGAGAGCGCCCCAGCCGCCCGGGCCAGGATTGCCGGAGCATGCCCCGTCGGTATAGGCGAAAAGGTCAGGCATGGGCCACGATGATGACAAAGGGATCGTCGGTTCCGGCAAGGCCGCGTTCATGACCTTCGGAGGTGGCGGTAACGGTGAAGCCTGCCTCCGCCAGGATCGTCTGCAGCTCGGCAACCGAATAGTAGCTGTAAAGCCGGTCAAGCCCGTCGCGCGCCTCGCCCGCGCCGGTTTTCATGCCCAGATGCAGGAGCCCGCCCGGCTTCACGGCTCGGCGCAGCGCCGCAAGGTGGCGTGGCAGGTCTGCCCGGGAAGCGTGGAGCAGCGAGAAATTGGCCCAGATCCCGTCATATCGGGCGACCGCGTCGATATCGTCGAAGGTAGCCAGCCGCGCATCGATATCGTGCCGCCTGTTGGCCAACGCGATCATCGCGGGCGAGGCATCTACCGGATCGGGCACATGCCCCGCCGCACGGAGGAAGGCCGAGGCCGTGCCCGGCCCGCAGCCGAGGTCGAGCACGTGGGCACCTTCGGGCAGGGCCGCGATAAAGGCGCTCAGATGCCGGTCGGGCTCGGCGCTCGCGAAGCGGTCGGCGTAATCATCCGCCTTCGCGTCATAGACCGCGATTGTCCGGGGATCGGCACTCATGCGGGTTCGCGCAACACGCGCGGCACCTTGAACTCGACCTTTTCCTTCGCAGTCTCGACCAGTTCCACTGTCAGGTCGAAACGGGTGCGGAAGGCATCGATCACCTCGTTCACCAGCACTTCCGGCGCACTGGCCCCGGCGGTGACGCCGATCGCACGAATGCCGTCGAGCGCGCGCCAGTCGATATCGGAGGCACGCTGGACCAGTTGCGCATAGGAACAGCCCGCCGCGCGACCCACCTCCACGAGGCGCTTGGAGTTCGACGAGTTCGGCGCGCCGATGACCAGAAGCGCGTCAATGACGGGTGCAATGGCCTTCACCGCTTCCTGGCGGTTCGTCGTGGCGTAACAGATATCTTCCTTGTGCGGTCCGACGATGGCCGGAAATCGCTCCTTAAGCGCCGCCACGATGCCCGCGGTGTCATCGACCGAAAGCGTCGTCTGGGTGATGAAGGCAAGTTTCGTCGGGTCGCGCGGGGCAATGGTTGCGACGTCGGCGACGGTCTCGACCAGCAACACCTCGCCTTCGGGCAATTGCCCCATCGTGCCAAGCGTTTCGGGATGCCCCGCATGGCCGATCATCACCATCTGAAGCCCGTTCTGATGATGCCGTTCGGCCTCCACATGAACCTTGCTGACCAGCGGACAGGTCGCATCGACGAACGTCATCTCGCGCCGCGCGGCCTCAGCCGGAACGGCTTTCGGCACACCATGGGCAGAAAAGATCACCGGGCGGTCGCCCGGGCAGTCGTCCAGATCTTCGACAAACACCGCCCCCTTGGCACGCAGCCCATCGACCACGAACTTGTTGTGCACGATCTCGTGCCGGACATAGACGGGCGCCCCCCATTTCTCGATCGCCATCTCGACGATCTTGATCGCCCGGTCGACACCGGCGCAAAAGCCGCGCGGGGCAGCAAGGTAAAGGGTCAGCGGAACGGGCATCATCAGTCTCGGATCATGGGCGGGGCGACCCTAGTCCAAGTGGCGGGCGGCGACAACCGGCACCGCTTATCCGTCGGCAAGCGACAGCAGCCCCGTCACGTCCAAGTGGGTCTCCATATGGTCGGCCAGCGCGTCCAGCGCGTTTTCGACGCTGGCGCCGTACTGTGCGCCAGATGCGGCACCGAGGGTCGCGAGGAAGGCCGCACGGAACGCATCCCCGGTGAACATGCCGTGCAGATAGCTGCCCATGATGCGGCCATCGGCGGATAACGCGCCTTCGGGCGTGCCCGCCACATGCGCGAAGGGGCGGGCGCGGTCAGGCCCCTCGGTGCGACCTATATGGATTTCGTAGCCCTCCATCGCAGTCCCGGTCATGGCATGGGTGGCGCTGATACGACTAAGCCGCTTGTCCGGGCTCATGATGGTCGCCACATCCAGATGGCCAAGCCCAGGCGTCTCGCCGACCGCGCCTTCGATCCCAGCCGGATCGGAAATCGTCCGACCCAGCATCTGATATCCGCCGCAGATGCCCAGAACATGGCCGCGGCGCCGGATGTGGGCGGCAAGGTCAATGTCCCAGCCCTGTTCGCGGAGATATGCCAGATCCCCGCGCGTGGATTTTGATCCGGGGATGATGACCAATACCGTATCGCCCGGGATCGCCTCACCCGCGCGGACCATCGTCAGGCTGACCTCGGGCTCCAGTTTCAGAGGATCCAGGTCGTCGAAATTCGCGATGCGGGATAGGGCGAGGCAGGCGATTTTCAAGGTTCCGCCACCGGTCGCACCGCCCAGATCAAGCGCATCCTCGGCGGGCAGCCGGGCGGCATCGGCGAAATAGGGCAGCACGCCGAAGCCGCGCCAGCCGGTGCGGGCCTCGATCAGCCGGTAGCCGTCGTCGAACAGCGACGGATCGCCCCGGAACTTGTTAATCAGGAACCCGGCAACCATCGCCGCATCCTCGGCGTCCAGAACCGCCTGCGTGCCGACGATCTGGGCAATGACTCCGCCCCGGTCGATATCGCCCGCCAGCACCACGGGCACCTTGGCGGCGCGGGCAAAGCCCATATTGGCGATGTCGCCCTGGCGCAAATTGACCTCAGCCGGACTGCCCGC
>JAUIDM010000341.1 GCA_030428915.1 Alphaproteobacteria bacterium
TGCGGATTTCCTGACCCTGACCGGCCACTGGGCCGAGGGGCGGAAAGCGATTGCGGAAACGCTGGCGGGTGAGATGGCGGGCGCCTTTTCGCGGGCAAAACTCGTGACCGGGCGAACGAAGCAGCGGCAGATTGCGCCCGGTGCCACGCAGGTGATGCAGCGCTATGTGCTGTCGGGCATCGTCAATGCCGACGGCTCGGATGCGGGCCGCGTGGGCGCGATTCTGTCGGCGGTGCTGGTGGAAGGGGCGCAGGGCTGGACTGTCGCGGCGGCGCAGTTCACCGCGGAAGGCTAGACAAACGGAGGGCAGCGCCCGACGCTCGGGTGGGCGTGAAGCGCCCTCTCGGGGGGAGGGTTGGGCGCTGCCAGGCGTAACCGCCGGGCGGCGCCTCACCCTTCCAGCTTCGTCAGGTCCGCGACGCTGAGGCAGATCGTGCGGATGCGGCTGAGAAGGTTCAGCCGGTTGCGCCGCACGATCTCATTGTCCGTGTTCACCTGCACCGCCTCGAAGAAGGCGTCGATGGGCGCGCGGAGGTTGGCCATGGCCGACATGGCTGCACCGAAGTCCTCCGCCTTCATCGCGGGGGCGATGGCGGCATCCGCCGTGTCGAGCGCGGCAAAGAGGGTGCGTTCAGAGGCATCCTCGGCGAATTTCGGATCGGCGCCGAAGCTATATTCGACCCCGTCCTTTTCCTCGGCTTGCGTCAGGATGTTGTTCGCCCGCTTGAAGCCCTGAATGAGGTTTTCGCCGTCATCGGTCTTGAGGAAGGCACTCAGCGCCTCGGCACGCTTGACCAGCAGCGTCAGGTCGTCATTGCCGGGCATCACAAGGCAGGCGTCGATGACGTCATGCCGGATGCCCTCGTCCCGGAGATGGACCTTGAGGCGGTCATGGAAGAAAGCGAGGAGGTCAGTGGCGTTCTTCCAATTCTGACGCAGTTCCTGAAAGACCGGGTTACTGGCGAGAACATCGGTCGATCTTCGAACTTCTTCGAAAATCTTCCGAAGTCGCCCAGAAGCTGTCTTTGGATTCCGCTTGGCCTCGTCTATAGCGTTCGCCAGATCCGTCGGCTGCATGGCAAGCTTCTCGGCAAACTCTTGGAGTTCCCGCTCGTGCTCCATACCTTCGCGCCATCTCTGCTGCGAGCCGTGCTTGTCAAACGTCGCAACCAATAAATCATCCAGTTGCGTCCGTACCCCATTCCCCAACACCAACCGGATCACCCCCAACGCCGCCCTTCTAAGAGCGAACGGGTCTTTAGACCCTGTGGGCTTCTCGTCAATCGCCCAGAACCCGGTCAGCGTGTCGATCTTGTCGGCGAGCGCGACGGCGACCGAGACCGGATCGTTCGGCACGGCGTCCGACGGCCCGAGCGGCTGGTAATGTTCCTTGCAGGCATTCGCCACCGCCTCCGGCAGGCCCGCCGCCTTGGCGTAGTAGACGCCCATCGTGCCCTGAAGCTCGGGGAATTCGCCGACCATCGCCGATTGCAGGTCGGCCTTGGCGACCCGCGCGGCCTCTGCCGCCAGATCGGGCTTGGCGCCGACCAGCGGCGCGATCTCGCGCGCCAGCGCCTCGATCCGGTCGAGGCGGTCCTTCTGGCTGCCGAGCTTGTTGTGGAAGGTGACATTGGCCAGCCCCTCGGCCATGCCCTCCAGACCCACATCACGAACGGTCCGCAAGTCATTCTCCCAGAAGAACTTTGCGTCACTCAGACGTGCCGACAGCACCTTCTGGTTCCCGGCAAGGATCGTCGCGCCGTGGTCCGCCGGTTCGTTGTTCGCGACCGTGATGAAGCCCTCGATCCGCCCCGTCTTCGCATTGCGGCAGGAGAAGAACTTCTGGTGCTCCTTCATCGAGGTCTGCAACACCTCGGGCGGCAATTCCAGAAACGCCGCGTCGATCCGGCCCATCAGCACCACGGGCCATTCGACAAGCCCCGCGACCTCGGTCAGCAGGCCCTTGTCCTCGACCACCTCAAGCCCGGCGGCAAAGGCCGCGTTGGTGGCGTCGTGCCAGATATGTTCGGCGCGTTCTGCTGGGTCCAGCATCACCTTCGCGCGCTTCAGCTTCGCCGCGTAATCCTCGAAGGATGTTACGGAAAATGCGTCCGGCGCAAGAAAGCGGTGGCCGCGTGTGGTATTGCCAGAGGCAATACCGTCCACATCCATCGGCACCACCTCTGCCCCGCCCTCATCGCTCAGGATGCACAGGATCGAATGCAGCGGCCGCACCCAGCGCAAGTAACCTGCGCCCCAACGCATCGATTTCGGCCAGGGGAAGTTGCGGATGGTGGCCTCAAGCACCTCGGCCACGATTTCTGCCGCCTTGCGCCCCGGCTTTTCGATCACCGCGAAATAGGCCTGCCCTTTTCCTGCGTCGCGCACCTCCAACTGATCCAGCGTCAGGCCGGTCGAGCGCAGGAAGCCCTGCACCGCCTGTTCGGGCGCGGTGGTGGCAGGCCCCTTGCGTTCCTCGCGCACGGACTTGCTTTCGGCGGTCAGCCCCTCCACCGCCAGCGTCAGGCGGCGGGGGGTCGAAAGCGCATGGGCACCCGCATAGGTCAGCCCGGCCTCGACCAGACCATCGGTGATGAGTTTCTTCAGGTCCTCGCGGGCCTTTCCCTGCATCCGGGCGGGGATTTCCTCGGAGAAGAGTTCGATGAGAAGGTCGGGCATTTACTTCTCCGCCGTTTCATTGAGTTCGTGCCAGGCAAAGGCCCGGCCATCGGCATAGACCGCGACGACGCGGTCCACGCCGGGATGGATGTTCTTTTCCGAGAGGAACGCCAAGGCCGCGCCGGATTGTAGATCGGCGCCGATCCGTTCCGCATCGAAACAGGGAAACTGGCGGGGTGCGATCAGGGGTTCGGCGCCGGGATAGTCGGCATAGGTCTCACTCATCAGCGCGAGCGACATCGGCAGATGGAAACAGGCGCGGAACCGCAGGGGGGACGAGTCAGAATCGATCCCCTCGAAGGCATCCGTCGGCACAGGCTCCACCGCGCCGGAAAGCGCGGTCAGCCGGATTTCAGCGGCGGCAGAGGCAGGCTCCACCGGCGTGTAATAGGCATATTCCTGCACATAGTAGAGGCCGATCCCGGCCAGAAGCGCCGTTACCACGATGAACCCCGCGACGATCTTGCCGTTCACGCCGCCCGGCCTTCCGAGGCGCCGCCCGCCTCGGTCGTCACGAACGCGTCGGCGCATTTCCTGGCCAG
Organism: Alphaproteobacteria bacterium; assembly: GCA_030428915.1. GTDB lineage: Bacteria > Pseudomonadota > Alphaproteobacteria > Rhodobacterales > Rhodobacteraceae > Albidovulum. The sequence goes on from JAUIDM010000341.1 coordinate 3,222, forward strand.
CGCGCGGACCCGACCGATATAGGCCTGACGTTCGGTGACAGAGATCACGCCGCGCGCGTCCAAGAGGTTGAAGAGGTGGCTGGCCTTGATGCACTGGTCATAGGCGGGATGGGCCATGACGATGCGGCGGCCCGCGCTGTCGGTCGCATCAGCGGCAAGGATGCGTTCGCATTCCGCCTCGGCATCCTTGAAGTGCTGGAACAGCATGTCGGTATCGGCCTGATCGAAGTTCCAGCGCGAATATTCCTGTTCGGTCTGGCGGAAGATGTCGCCGTATTTCAGGGGGATCGGCGCGGCGGGGTCGTTGAAGGGCATGTCCATCACATGGTCGATGCCCAGCACATACATCGCGAGCCGCTCCAGCCCGTAGGTCAGTTCGCCCGAGACGGGCTTGCAGTCATGCCCGCCAACCTGCTGGAAATAGGTGAACTGGCTGACCTCCATCCCGTCGCACCAGACCTCCCATCCCAGGCCCCAGGCGCCGAGCGTCGGGCTTTCCCAATCGTCCTCGACAAAACGGATATCGTGGACGGAGGCGTCGATGCCGATGGCGGCGAGCGAGCCGAGGTAAAGTTCTTGCAGGTCGGGGGGCGAGGGTTTGATCAGCACCTGATACTGGTAATAGTGCTGCAGCCGGTTCGGGTTCTCGCCATAACGCCCGTCTGTCGGGCGGCGCGAGGGCTGGACATAGGCCGCCGCCCATGGCCGGGAGCCCAGCGCCCGCAGCGTCGTCGCCGGGTGGAAGGTGCCCGCGCCGACCTCCATGTCATAGGGTTGAAGCACCGCGCAGCCCTTTGACGCCCAGTAAGTCTGAAGCCTCAGGATGATCTCCTGGAACGAACGGGGGGCGGTGGTGGTCATGTCTGGCCTGTCCTCGGGCGAAAGCGCGTTCTCAATAGGCAACAGGTGCGGGGCGGTCAATCGGCGCACGCGCGATTGTGGCGTGACGCCGCCCGCCAGACTGGTAGGTTCGGGGCGGAATGCGTTCCGATAAGAAACGTCGAAGGGTATTGGCAGATGCGGATTGCGGGCTTTCTGGCCGGATTGGTGATGATGATTGCGGCCAGCATGGCCTCGGCGCAGGATACATGGGTGCAGATCGAGGCCCAGCCCTCTCTGCGCGAGGGCGAGGAACG
>JAUIDM010000342.1 GCA_030428915.1 Alphaproteobacteria bacterium
CGAGATCATTCGGATTGCCCCTCACCTGTCGGGCAAAACAATGCTATTCGACCAATGGACCGGGGGCGCTGGCATTGCAGATCCCTATCGCCGGTCCCGTGAGTTCCACGAGCACGTCTTCGAGAGCATTTCCAAGGCAGCCGAGACGTGGATTTCACGGCTCGGTGCCAGCAAGAGATAGTGGGATGCAACGATGACTGGCAGGTTGAACCTTGGAGCCCCGTTGAACGAAGGGCGTCAACTGCCGCTTGAGGACGATGACGAGATCAATCTGGGCGCACTTCTGGCGCAGCTTTGGGGTGGCAGGTACATCATCGCGTTCTGTCTGGTGCTGGGAGGGGCCATCGGCCTCCTTTATGCCCTGACGACACCTCCGGTCTATCAAGCGAATGCACTACTTCAACTTGAAGAGCGATCGGGGCGCCTCGCTTTGCCGGACGCCATGACGGACCTCCTCGACAACTCGCCCCAGACGGCGACCGAGATTGAAATCCTCAGGTCTCGCATGGTTCTGGGGCGCGCGGCTTCCGCCATCAATCTTGACTGGAGTATTTCTCCCAGGCTTGCACCGATCATCGGGGATGCGCTCACGCGTTACAGTTTCCCCCTTCCTGAGTTTGGTTCACTGAAGGCTTACGCGAGGAAGGGCGAGACCATCCGCATGGACCTCCTGCAGGTCCCCCCGGACTGGGTAGGAGCCTCTCTTGTTATCACGTCTGGTGGTGATGGATCCTATCAGGTCGCCCTGCCGGATGGAGAAACGCTTCAGGGGCAGGTTGGTACTACGCTGCAACGTGCCGACCTCGGGTTTGCGATCAGGATTGGAGACCTCGTTGCGCCTGCTGGGCGTGAGTTCGTCGCCCGTCAACGCGACGAGCAGGCGACGATCGGAGCGCTGCGTGATGATCTCAGCGTGGCAGAGCAGGGCAGGGGAACCGGTATTCTGCGGCTGACCTTGAACGGCCCCTCCCCCGACGTGGCGCAAAGGTGGCTCGATGCTGTGGCCCAAGCCTACCTCGATCAGAATATTGCGCGCAGCATGGCAGAAGCTGATAGCAGCCTCGAGTTTGTCGAGGGGCAGATCCCCGCTGCCGAGCGGGCCGTCAGGGACGCGGAGCAGGCCCTCAATGACTTCCAGACCCAACAGCAGGCGATAGACATCCAGATCGAGACCGAGAGCCTGATCACCCAGATCAGTGCGCTCGAAGAAGACCTCCGCAGGCTCGATGCGCAAGAAGCCGAGATCAAGGAACAGTTCACACCGAACCATCCCACGTATCGGCGCCTTCTGGAAAACAGGGCACGACTGGAGGCCCGCCTGGAAGAGCTGCGGGCCGAGAGCTCCGAGCTTCCGGAAACCCAACGCGAGTTGATCAACCTTAATCGCGAGCTGGAGCTTGCACAATCGGTGTATGTCAAGTTGCTCAACCGCGCCCAGGAGCTTCGTGTCCTGCGGGCGAGCAGCATCGGTAATGTCCGGATCGTGGATCGTGCCGAGGCGAGTCCGGTTCCGATCGCACCACAGAAGTCCCTCATCGTCATGCTGGCCCTCATTCTTGGGGGACTGGCAGGTGCCGGTATCGTCGTTCTGCGGAACATGCTCCGGAGGACTGTACCCGGTCCCGAGGTCCTCGAGCGCCTTGGCATGCCCGTCTTTGCCACGGTGAATATTGTCGAGGAAGCCTTCCAAACACATCGTGGGACTGAGATTACCCGGTTCGCGGCTATCGACAGCCCAACCCATCTTGCGGTGGAGGCATTGCGATCCCTGAGGACGAGCCTGCACTTCGGAATGCTCGACAGTCCTACCCGCTCCGTCGTGATCACGTCTCCCGCTCCAGGTGCTGGCAAGTCCTTCACGGCAGCCAATTTGGCTGTGGTCTCTGCGCAAGCCCATCAACGGGTCTGTATCATCGATGCGGACATGCGCCGGGGCACCCTTCGCCGCTACTTTGGAACGAGAAAGGGGCAGCCAGGGCTTGCGGAAGTTCTCGCTGGGGATGTCTCGATCGAGGATGCAATCGTTCCCGGGCCTTTGGATGGACTCTTCTTTCTACCCCCTGGGCAACTCCCGCCGAATCCATCCGAACTTCTGATGCGGGATACCTTGCGTGAGCTGCTAGCCTCCCTCGACACCGTCTACGACCTCACCATCGTTGACGCACCCCCGGTGCTCGCCGTGACGGATCCGGTGATCCTCGGCAGGGCGGCGGGCACCACGATGGTGGTCGTTCGTCACGACGTCAGTCTCGTGGGAGAAGTCGAAGCCCTTCAGAAAACCCTCCGCGACAATGGGGTCAGGATCGCAGGAAGTGTCCTCAACGGCTTCGATCCGAGGAAGGCATCGAGATATGGACGCAATGGCTATACCTACGGCTACCGGTACGAGTACCAGAGTTCAGACGACGGAGCGGATGGCGGTCATTTCGGCAATCGAGGTTCTGCGGCACTGCGGCATCACTACCGGAGTCTTCTCGAGGTCGCAAAGTCACGCTTGCAGGGGCTCACCCGCAAGAGGTAGCGTTCAAACATGAACGCTGATGCGTCGAACGACAGTTTGTCTGGGCCTTTCTTGAGGCTCGGTGCGGTAGTCGTTCAGGTTAGGTGTTTGATCCCACGGTTTGATGGTGCGATCCATTCATTGGAATGGAAGGAAGCACTATGGGACAAGTTCGCCACGGCTGCGCCACGACGACGTACGCCATCCGAGCAGCAATACAGCGATCGCAAGCTTCGACCGCGGCTGGATGAAAGTTCAGGGGCAGGTCAGAACAGCCTCAGAATCTGAAGACCGCGATATCTATACCCGAAAGGCGGCACATGGCCGCCTTTCTTCATGTCCGCTGCAGATTCCCAACGTCCACACCAACCACCACTTCGCGGCCCATCATCTCGAACATCAGGACCACACGATCCTTCTCGGGCAACCTCTCGATCCTCGCGACCCAGTCCGCGAAGGGACCGGACAGCACTTTCACCGTGTCACCAACCGTCAGGTCCCGCGGTGGCTGCAGCACTTCGTTCTCATCAATGCGCGCCCGAAGCTCCCGAATGGCGCCCTCGGCCATCGGGCCCGGCGCCCCGTCAGGTCCCGTCACGAGGCGCGAGACCCCCAGTGTCGAGCGGATCGCCTGCCAGCCGTTTGCCGCGAGATCAAATTCGAGGAAGAGGTACCCCGGGAACAGCGGACGCAAACGGGAGACCACGTTGCCTCCACGCGCCTTCACCGTACCGGGCATCATCGGCATCAGGCAGTTGAAGCCCTGCCGTTCGAGATTGCGGCGTGCCACGGCATAACCCTGCGGCTTCAGCTGCGCGACATACCATCTGGGACCACCGAATCGCATATCCGTCCGGATAGCATCAGTGTGTGACAGAGCCTACCCCACCTTCCCCTTCACCCACCCCAGGAACGCCCGGTCCGCCGAGCGCAGCCTTGGCCGGCCCGACATCGCCCAGTACCGCCGCCACTCGGCCTCTAGCGCGTAGACGTCCCAGCCGCGGGCCAGGCGCTTGGCCTCCTCGACCGTCTCGGCCTTCAGCGGCCCTAGCTCGGGACCGGCCTCGATCACACCGGCGCGCAGGGTGAAGCGGATGATGTCGCCCTCTTCCTCGGTCATCGCGTAGTCGGGCAGGTGGTCGCTCTCGATCATGTCGCGCAGCATCTTGCGGAAGACGCGGCGGGGCGAGGCGGAGCCGGACTTCTTCAAGAGCAGCTCAACCGAGACGCGCCAGCTCTCCTGCTTGCCGCAATGCTTGCGGGCGATCTCGTAGATCCGGCGCTCCAGCGGTTTCCTGAGCCGGAAGTAGTCGCGCGAGAGCGTCAGGACGGCGCGCGACAGCACCGCGCGGAAGAGCCACTCCGACAGCGTCACCGCGACCGAGATCATCCGGCCGCCGCGGGTCTTGCGCACGATCTCCCAGCTCTCGATCAGGCCGAAGCCGGTGGTGACCTCGCGCTCGCCGGTCACGATGTTGGTGGTGATGCGCGTGCCCGCCAGCCGCTCGAAGGCCTCGCGCAGGCGGCGGTAGGCATCGCCGGAGGTCTCGCGGTTGGTGGCGACCAGCAGGTCATGCGCCTTCAGGTGCAGCGTGCGGGACACCTCGCGCCCCGCGTTCAGCGCCGCCATCAGCTGGCTGATGCAGAAGATCAGGATGTCCTTGTCGTGGATCGTGGCCAGGCCCTTGACCGAGGGCGTCACCGTCAGGCGCACCCCGTTGTGGGTGTAGTCGAGCACCCGCCGGTCGGGCCGGGTCGCGAGCGAGAAGACCGGATGCTCCATCGTCGCGAGATCGTCCTTCGGGATCGCGTCGAAGAGATCGCAGATGAAGAAGTCGCCCTG
>JAUIDM010000343.1 GCA_030428915.1 Alphaproteobacteria bacterium
GCCCTTGATTCCCAGTTGGTTCAGTCCCGAATGGCCTTGCGAGACATAACCCACCGTATCGAAATAGAAGAGCGGCTTGCCGTTGATCGCGAATACGCTGAGGCAGGCAATCACAGCAAGCGCAAGCCAGAGCACCGATCGGCCGACACTGGATTGGCCCGCAATTGACCCGTTCCCCGTCGCCATCAGCTTGCTCCTTCCGTCTGTTCAAGCTCCTGCCGCAGCGCCTTGAAATAGGCGATCGTGCGGGTCAGCCCCTCGCGCAGCTTCACCTTCGGCTCCCAGCCCAGCGTGCTGCGGGCAAAGCCGATGTCGGGCTGACGCTGCACGGGATCATCGTGCGGAAGTGGCTTATAGACCAGTTCCGACTTCGCGCCGGTCAGGTCTATAACCGCCTCGGCCAGTTCGCGGATCGACATCTCGACCGGATTGCCGATGTTCATCGGACCGGTGATCTCGTCCCCCGTCTCCATCAGCCCGACCAGACCGTCGATCATGTCGGACACGAAGCAGAAGGACCGAGTCTGCTGACCCTCGCCATAGATCGTGATCGGCTTTCCCGCGAGCGCCTGCATGATGAAATTCGACACGACCCGCCCGTCATTGGGGTGCATGCGCGGCCCGTAGGTGTTGAAGATGCGCGCTACCTTGATGCGCAGCTTGTGCTGGCGATAGTAGTCGAAAAACAGCGTCTCGGCGCAGCGCTTGCCTTCATCATAGCAAGACCGGAAGCCGATCGGGTTCACATTGCCCCAATAGGCCTCGGTCTGGGGATGCACGACCGGGTCGCCGTAGACCTCGGATGTGGAAGCCTGAAGGATCTTCGCCCTCAGCCTCTTGGCCAGCCCCAGCATGTTGATCGCGCCGTGAACGGACGTCTTCGTCGTCTGGACCGGATCGTGCTGGTAGTGAACCGGGCTTGCAGGGCAGGCAAGGTTATAGATCTCGTCCACCTCGACATAGAGCGGAAAGGTCACATCATGGCGCATGACCTCGAACCGCGGATTGCCGATCAGGTGGGCTACATTCGAGCGACGGCCGGTGAAGTAGTTGTCGACGCACAAAACGTCGTGACCCGCGTCCAGAAGGCGCTCACACAGGTGAGAGCCAAGAAAACCGGCGCCGCCCGTCACAAGCACCCGCTTGGAAATGACACTCATACCGCTGCCTTCCGTTCGCCCGCACTGCCTCGCCGCCACCCTAGGCCAGACGATGACGACGCGCGAGACAATTCACGTCCTTTCGCTGCATGTCTGACGCCCGTCCAAACCGCACATGCGCGAAGCCCGTATTCCAAATCACCCATTCCAAATCCTGTCCGGTCTCTGACCGGCTTAACCAAGCCCGAAGGGAACGTCATCCGCAAACGGATACCTGCCTCCGCGCCGGTCGTTCTACCAGCAACGCCCGGTAATAGCACGATTTGCTGTGCATCGCGAACGGGGGGTTTCCTGACCCACAACCACGAACGCCTGACAGGCAAATCATCTCTGCACGCGAAACAATCAGGGGCGTCGGCACGGCACGACCCTTCCTCTCAGTCGGGACCGCCGCTATGGTCACGGCGCGACGACGTGGTGCGGAATATTCATGCAGATCGACAAGACGGCTCTTCCCGGCATTCTCATCCTGACGCCACGTCGGTTCGGCGACGCGCGCGGCTGGTTTTCCGAGGTCTGGAACGAGAAGACGCTGGCGGAATCCGGAATTTCCGTGGATTTCGTGCAGGACAACCACTCATATTCCCGCGATGTGGGCACTGTGCGGGGCCTGCACTTTCAGTCGCCGCCCCATACGCAGGCCAAACTGGTACGATGCGGTCGCGGCAGGGTTTTCGACGTCGCCGTAGATATCCGCCGGGGCTCACCCACCTATGGCCAGTGGACGGGCGTCGAGCTTTCCGCCGAAAACGGGCGGCAACTGCTGATCCCGGCCGGGTTCCTACACGGTTTCGTCACGCGGGAGCCTGACAGCGAGCTTCTCTACAAATGCTCTGACTACTACGCGCCTGACTGCGACGGGGCGGTGCGGTTCGACGACGCCGATATTGGCATCAACTGGGGCATCGACACCGGAACCGCGATTCTCTCTGACAAGGACGCAGCCGCGCAACCCTTCCGCGACTTCGCCTCTCCCTTCGTCTGGGAGGGCGACGCATGAAACTGCTCGTCACTGGGGGCGCGGGCTTCATCGGGTCGGCCGTCGTCCGCCAAGCCGTTCGCGCCGGTCATTCCGTCGTCAATCTCGACAAGCTGACCTATGCCGGATCGCTGACCAATGTCGCCGAAGTGTCCGGAAGCCCGCTTTACGCTTTCGAACAGTCGGATATTTGCGACCGGCAACGGCTCGACATGATCTTTGCCGAGCATCGTCCTGACGCGGTTATGCATCTGGCCGCCGAAAGCCATGTCGACCGCTCCATCGACGGCCCCGCCGCCTTCATCGAAACGAACATCACCGGCACCTATACGATGCTGGAAGCCGCCCGCGCGTACTGGACCGCGGCGGGCAAGCCCGCGACGTTCCGCTTCCACCATATCTCCACCGATGAGGTCTTCGGCTCGCTCGGGCACACCGGCAAGTTCACCGAGGACACACCCTACGACCCCCGCTCTCCGTATTCTGCGTCCAAGGCATCCTCCGACCATCTGGTCCGCGCCTGGCACGAAACCTACGGGCTGCCGGTCGTGCTGACCAATTGTTCTAACAATTACGGGCCATACCATTTCCCCGAAAAGCTGATCCCGGTGGTCATCCTCAACGCAGTTGCCGGGGCTCCGATCCCGATCTACGGGAAGGGCGACAATATCCGCGACTGGCTTTACGTGGAGGATCACGCCGAGGCGCTGCTGCTTGTCGTCGAGAAAGGCACGGTCGGGCGCAGCTACAATATCGGTGGCGAGAACGAAGCGACCAATCTGGAACTGGTAACGAAAATCTGTGCCATCCTGGACGAAAAACGCCCCGGCAACGCGCCATATGCCGAACAGATCACTTTCGTTGCCGACCGGCCCGGCCATGACCAGCGCTATGCCATCGATCCCACCCGCATCCGCGAGGAGCTCGGCTGGCGACCGTCGGTGACGCTGGATGAAGGACTGGAAAAGACGGTGCAATGGTTCCTCGACCACGAGGACTGGTGGCGCGCGCTTCAGGACCGCGACGGCGTCGGCAAGAGGCTTGGCGCAGGATGAAGGCGCTTGTCTTCGGCCGGACCGGCCAGCTTGCGATCGAACTGGCGCGCCGCGCGCCGGACCGCGTGACGGTCGAGGCGCTTGGCCGTGATCGCGCGGACCTGACCGACCCGGATGCTTGCGCGGCCGCCATCGTCGCGACGGATGCAGACATCGTCATCAACGCCGCCGCCTATACCGCCGTCGATCAGGCCGAAAGCGACCGCGACACAGTGCGGCTGGTGAATGCTGAGACGCCCGGCGCCATGGCCCGCGCCGCCGCCGCGCGCTCCATCCCTTTCCTGCATGTCTCGACCGATTATGTGTTCGACGGCTCCGGCACCCGACCGTGGGCCGAGGGCGATCCCGTCGCGCCCCTCGGCGTCTATGGCGAAACCAAGCTGGCCGGGGAACGCGCGGTGGCGGTGGCGAACGGCGTGCACGTGATCTTGCGAACATCGTGGGTGTTTTCCGCCCATGGCAGGAACTTCGTGAAAACCATGCTGCGGGTCGGGGCGGAGCGCGACATGCTCACCGTCGTCGATGACCAACGCGGCGGCCCGACGGCAGCGGCCGACATCGCCGATGCGCTCTGGACCATCGCGGCGGCCTTTCATGGCGGCAAGGGACAATCCGGTATCTTCCACTTTGCTGGGACGCCGAGTGTAAGCTGGGCTGATTTCGCCGAGGAAATCTTCGCGCGCTCGTCATTGCCGAGGAAACCGGCGATAAAGCGCATTCCGACATCGGACTATCCGACACCTGCGAAACGACCGGCGAACTCGACGCTCGATGGCTCGCGCATAAAGGCCGTCTATGGCATAGAACAGCCGGACTGGCGCGTAAGCCTGTCGGATGTGATCCGCGAACTGGAGGCGGCAGGATGAGTGGAACGGGGCGCAAAGGCATCATTCTGGCGGGTGGATCGGGCACACGGCTTTATCCGATCACCCATTCGGTGTCGAAGCAGATGCTGCCGCTCTACGACAAGCCGATGATCTATTATCCGCTCTCGGTGCTGATGCTGACCCATATCCGCGAGGTGGCGATCATCTCCACCCCCCGCGATCTGCCGCAGTTCAAAGCACTTCTGGGCGACGGATCGGACTGGGGCATGCGGTTCGACTACATCGTGCAGCCCTCGCCCGAC
>JAUIDM010000344.1 GCA_030428915.1 Alphaproteobacteria bacterium
GCGATGGCTTCATCAAAGCGCTCCTTCGATTTTCCCCATCCATTGAACGGCCGATCCTCGTTTCCTCGCGCGGGGAAAAAGGCGTCCCCGAAGTCGGGCAGCGAAGCTAGGGCAGACTGGGCCAATGGGGACAGGGGCATCCGATGCTCTCGCTTGTTCTTGGTGAAACCCATCGGAAAGACAATGAGGTCGTCCTCTATCCAGCTTCGGCGCAAAGCGGCGATTTCACCGCGTCTCTGGCCGGTCAGGATAAGAAGCTGGACGATGGAGCCGTACGGATGGCCGACCTCAAGAGCGCGTTTGTAGACCGTCGCCAGGTCCTCGTCGGAGAGAACATTTGAACGGGTGTTCGTGCGAAAAGTCAGGGGCGGCACAGGCGATACGTCAATGAACCCGCGCTTCACGCACCAATTCATCATGGCGCGCAGCGCGACGAAGGCGTGTTGCTGTTCCGATGGAGTGGAGGCGAGCTTGTCGATTGCTGCCATGACATTCGCTCGCGCCAGCGCATCGAGGTTCTGTTCGAACGAGAAGTGTCGGTGCAGCAATCGATGGTAGCCGAGATAGGTGCGCTCCTTGCTTCGGGTCTTGCAGTCCGTGAGATAGCGGTCGCGGGCAACTTCAAATGGCACAGGCTCGCGGCGAAACAAGTCTGGCACAAAGTCGAAGGCTTCAACCTGGATGCGCTTGGCTTCCTTCCGCGCCTCGGCGAGGGACAGATCCGGGTACCGCCCGAGCGTCTTTAGCTGGCGCTTCTTGCCGTGCATGACGACGAAGGACTTGGCTCCGCCCTGCGACACGCGCACGCCGAAGCCTCGAAGACTGTCGTCGAAATAGGTCTTCTGTCCGGTCTCCGGGACCTTCAGACTTTTGATCCGAATGTCTGTTAGTCGCATCTTAGTCGCACAAATCTAGAGTGTAGGGGCGAGAATGTATGTTCAGCGGTGCGCGCATGATATCAATAAAATCAGTAATTTACAGTAGAATTTGCTCAACCATGAGGTGCAGTGAGAAGCCTAGGCAGAAGATTGAAAATCCGCGTGTCGCTGGTTCGATTCCGGCTCTGGGCACCACTTAGTTCCCATTCAGTCTAAGAAGATAAGCGCCGAGCCGCCAATTTTGCTCCATGAAGCAAGTTTTGCCAGGTTTCATTTGGGTGTCGTTACGCGTCCTTGCAGCAACCAAGAATGGACGGTCGCGCACGGTCACCAATGCCGGCGTCGATCGTCGATCACCTCTGTCGCAGACATGCCGTCGCCACTGCCATTCGATGCCCTGTGACGCGCCCCCAGATTCCTTGGCACCTTTCTCGTTCAGTTTCCCGTGTGCCCCGACGTCCTTTAAATTGCAGGCCCTGGATGACGCAGATGGGCCATATCACCCAAAGCTCTCGTCGCCCGTCGGCTCCACATGCTCCTCCAGGTTCATGCGCTGGCGGAAGGCCGCCAGCTCTGCATACATCCGTCTGCGCGCACGGCTCTGATTGCCCAGCGGGCGGTGTTCGGGCAGGGAATGCCAGGGATTGATCCTGAGCTTGCGGGCGAAACTCATCTGAGCCGGAGTATCGAATTCCTGCTGCGGAATGTGGATGCGGGCCACCGGGATCCAGGGCGACAGGTTTTCGGGCCAGCGGATTGAGGCATCCTCGATCGGCATCAGATGCGGGTCGGTCTGCAGTTGCACCAGCATGTCGAACTCGACAGCGGTTTCGCGCAAGGTCCGGACCATGTTGTCGCGCAGATAGTTCGGCGGAACGCGGCCAAACGGCACGCCGGGGATCTTCCGGTGGACGGTGGAAAGCGGCTTGTAGGAATAAAGCATCGCCTGCCCCTCGCCCAGAAGATAGGGCACGCAGCTGTAATAGCGCTGGCCGAGCGGATTGTACTGAGTCTCGTTCCACAGGCCCTGCATGATGAAGTCCAGCAGATGCATGTCCTTGGGGTTGAGGAAGTACCATATCGGCTCGTCGATCGTGCTCCAGTACTGAAGTTTCGCATTCTCACGGCTGTCCGGGGTGACGAAGGTCGGCGTGACCACGGCAGGCCAGTCCTGGGTGAACTTCTCGTCTTCCAACAGCTTCGGCCCGGGCACATCCATCAGCTTGACCGACATGGACCCGAAGCCGACATCGCGGATATCCTCGGGCACGTCCGGCCCCGGCCCGGCAAAGCGGATATAGGCCGGATAGCTGCGCGCCGTGGCAAAGACCCCGTGGCGCAGATGGTCGGGCAAATCATCGCGGACGGTGAAGGTGGCACGGACGAGGCCATGGGTCTTGGTATTGCCGCCGCGTTCATAGGCGCCGGGCTGGAAATGCAGCTTCATCTGCTCGCGCATCTCGTCGATGATCGCCTGAAGGCTGTCGTCCTCCCAGTCGAACACCTTCTCCTCGGCAATCGCCAGCCCCAGATTGGGGCGCTCTCGGTTCTTCAGGTGTTGCACCAGACGGGCGACCGGTTCGCGGGTGAGGCGGTTCAGAGCCGGGCGAAAGAAGGGCTCAAGCCGCCGTTCGACATGCAGGGCGACTTCAAGCGCGCGGTGCGCGACACGGCGAAAGGCGATGAGGATTGCGCGCATTTCGGCTCCCTAGTTCTGGCGGCTGGCGATGAAGCGGAGCGCCCGTATTCCCGGCATGAAGAAATAGGCCCCGCCGCGCACCGTGACAAAGGCCGGCAGCCCGCCCAGCCGTTCGGGTACGCCGACGGTGCCCTGGATCGAGAAACCGTCAGTCGCCTCCCCCGCACCGGTCGGCTCGCGGTTGCCAAGCAGCGGGTCGGCCTCGCCGGTCAGGCCGTCGAAATTCGGCGAGGCGATCCATGCGTTCTGCACGAATTCGAACTGACGGACGATATTGGCGCACAGACAGATGAAGTAGATCCCCCGCTCCTTGTCCGCTTCAGGCCCGCCGGCGGGCTGCAGCGCCTCCTCGGGCGTCAGCGCCGGGCCGAATTCGCGACCGCGCCGGACAAGGCGGTGAAACCGGGTGGAGGCGACAAGGTCATGCCGCCCCGGCAGCTTGTCCGCGCGGCGGCGGAAGCCCAATGTGCTCAGAAGCCACGACCAGAACCCCGACACACCCGGCGGATGGTCGCCAGTGCGCGGGTTGGCGCGGCGGATATGGGCGCCAATCGGGCAGCTGTGCCCGTCAATATCGCCATCATAGGTGAAACTGTTGCCCCGCCGACCACCGGGAATGTCCTGTTCCTCGGCGATCAGCGGCCGCCCGTCGACGCCGCGACCGACCATGGCGGTCGCCAGAGCATCACGCCGTTCCGGCACACCAGCCGCCGCGCCATCGAGGTACTGCCAGAAGCCCCGAACGTCCTGCTCCAGCTGGCGCAGGACCAGATAGGTCCCGTTCAGGCCAAGATCGCCGCGCCCCGTATCATCCGCCGCGCGCGGCAGTTCGGAGGCGCCCGGCACCGCAGGATCGATCAGGGGACGCGGCGTGACCTCTCCGTATTCGTTGCCGAGACCCAGCACCAGTTCGCCCGGTGCCAGCATGTTGGCATAGTGGAGCCGGCTGTGCAGCTCTGTCGGAAATGTTCCCTCCCAGTCGATCTTCGGCTGGCTGATGCCGTCGGCAAAACCGAACGGCTCGCGCCCCAGTCTGGTGCTTGTCGGCAGGGTCCGGATCACTTCGAACGCCTGATTGAACTTGTCATCGAGAATCTCTTCCCGGAAGTCCGCAAGCCCGTCGGGCGCGGCGTACAGCATCACCAGAACATGCGGCACAGGCCGACCCCAGAGCCATCTGTGCGGATCGTTCGGGCCGGTATCCCCAAGACGGCGCGACCGGCTTTCCTCGCCCGCCATGCCCGCGAGGAATGGTTGCTCGAATTGCGCGAGGATATCGGCCTCAAGACCGAGTTCCTCCAGACCCTCGGCCGAAAGCGCGACTTGCAGCGCCCTCGCGGGCGGGCGATCCTGCCATTCGGCGGTGGTCACGGGCGCTGCGGCAAGCCATTGCCGGGCGGCGGACGGGTCCCTGATTGCGAGCAACAGGAATTCGGCCCCGGCGAGGTTGCCATGCCCGAACCGGACCAGCCCTTGAATATCGGCGAAGTCGACTGCCGCCATCGGCTGTTCCCCCGTCCCGGTCATATCTTGGCCAGCCAGTTGCGCAGCGCTCGCGCGCCGTCGGGCCGCTTTTCAAGCCCGTGCCGGACGTGACTGTTCTCGGCCAGATCGAAGGCGGTCAGGCCCGGATAGGCCTTGTACCAGACGTCGGTCGGCACCTGCCGGTTGCGCAGGTAGCGCTTGAACTTGGTCTCCTGCTCGGCGCCCCGCTTGATCAGGAAATCCGTCGACGGATAGCCGAC
>JAUIDM010000345.1 GCA_030428915.1 Alphaproteobacteria bacterium
CCACAAGAGGTCGATCTCGGACTGGATATCCAGCAGGATCTCCTCGCGTTCGCGCGGCGTCCATCGTTGGGTTTCGAGCGCGACAAGAAGCCGGTAGATGCGGCGGTGAATTTCCAGGACGGTGACGCGCTTGGCCTCGGTCGGATGGGCGGTGAGTGTGGGCCCGATAGAGAGCCTCTCGATGGCCTTTGTCCAACTGGTGTGGGCCCGGTCCAGCCCCTGATCCACAAGCACCTTGGCAAAACTTCCCGCGACCGCTTCCGGTCCTGCCTCCGCCTCGGTCCGGCGCCGTTCGCGCATCGCGGCGTTTTCGTCGATGATCTTGAGGAGCTGGAACCAGATATTGATCGCCTGAAGGAAGGGGATGCTGTCATCGCCGTCGGGCAGAGGGCGGTCGGGGGTCTCAATCAGGTCGGCGATCTCGGGCGCGCGCTGCCTTATGACCTGCCGCCACAAGGGCAGAAGTTCCCGGCGCAAAGCATCGGCGTAGTCGGACGGCTCATTGGGGCCGGCCGTATCGAGTGTCTTGTCAAGGGTCAGGGCGTTCGCCATACGGGCCTCCGTATCGGCTGTTCCGGTTCGGACGTTCCGGCGGCAGCATGGCAAGGAAATCAGGGTTTCCACAGCGCCGCAACCTGCGTTACTCCTGCTTTCAGGCATCCGATAGAATAGGATAAATACTACCTATAATGGTGGTTATTGCGGTGGTATTGAAAAAGGGTACCTGCCTGTTTGAGTAGGTACATTGGCTGCGCGCGGAATACCGATCGAGGTGCGGGCTTCACCGGGGCCATTTTGTGATGCGGGCAGGCAAGCGCAGGGTTCAGTCGGCCGCCACTTGCCGTGGCATTCCCCAATCCGTGAGGTCATTGACCAAGAGCATGCAGATGCGTCGGAACACGGCCCGCAGACGGTCGATCTCGGGCCCGGCCAGTCCGTTCTTTTCCAATGCCGCATCCATGCAGAAAAGCCAGTCTTCGGCATCCTGAACCGATATTGGCACATGGGCGTGCATCAGCCGTACATCGGCATGGCCGTGCTTTTCCTTGTAATAGTTCCGACCGCCGAGAAACCCGCTGAGGAAGTTGAACTGCTCGGTCCTGACATGGTCCAGCCCATGGCCGCGAATGTGAAGTTTCCGCAGCGCTTCGCCCTGTGGTAGGGATTCAACGAGATCGTAGAAATCCTCGACCAGCCGGCGCAGGCTGGTTTCTCCACCGATATGGTCGATCATGCGGCTGGCCAAAAGCACCTTCCGGGTTCTGGCGCAGGGGCAGGCGATGAAGGACTGCCTGGCACCCTGCCGGGTTGATGTCTTAGCAGTTAAAAAGTTATACTCAGAAGAATAGAGGCGGAGCCGCAGGAGATCAACCCAACAGTTGGCTTTTGACGGCGATGAAAACGGGGCAAGGCCATGGTCAGCATACTTCTTGGTCTGGGCGCCGCCTTCGCCTGGGGCATACATGACCTTCTCGTCCGGGTCGTGAGCCAGACCATCGCCATTCCTGTGGCACTGTTCACGGTTCTGACGATCGGAACGGTCGTCTGCCTGCCGGCCGCGCTCTATTCGGGTGACTGGGCGGAGATGTCGGCGAAGATGATTCTTCTGAGCGCCGCCGGCGGCATGGCCTATCTGATTGCCTGTCTTGGCCTCTATCATGCATTCGCGTTGGGCCCGGTGAAGCTGGTCGCACCAATTGTCGGCGCCTACCCGGTTCTGTCGATCACCTTGGCCGATCTGACTGGTGCAGGCGTCACGCGCGGAGAATGGTTTGCTGTGATCGTGATTGTGACTGGCGTCGGGCTGGTCGCGATACTGTCGGACCCTGAAGACAATCCTCAGACGCGTCTGGCCGCAGTGCTCTGGGCGGCACTGGCGGCTTGCGGCTTCGCGGCGGCATTCGCGCTCGGACAGGCCGCAGCCTCTCTGGGGGGGGAATGGTCGGTCATCCTGATGATGCGGGTGACGGCCATCGCGATGTTGCTCTTCGTGGCCCTCGGGTCGGGCATCGGCGTGTCGCGCAACCACGCTGCCGCCCTGTCCGGGATGGGGGTTCTGGATGCAGCCGCTCTCGGCGCGATCACCTTCGCAGCCAGTCAGCCGGACCCCGAATTCGCGGCTGTGGTCGCGTCGATCTTCGGGATTGTCACGATCCTTCTGGCGCGGGTCTTCCTTGGTGAGCGTGTGAACGCCGCGCAATGGGGCAGCATCCTTCTGGTCTTCGCGGGTCTGGCGGCACTGGGCGCGTGATGTCCGCTGAATGCGCGCGACCCCCCTGGTATCAGTAGTTTCCCTTGACGCGTTCTTTTGTTGGGTCGAAGTGTGGGAAGGGGACGACTTTGGCCTTGAGGCGTTTCTGGTCGCCGTCGAGGCGGCCGATTTCGACCTCTGTTCCGATGTCGGCATGTGTGATGTCGAGGCGGGCGAGTGCGATGACCTTGCCGAGGACGGGGGATTTCATCGCCGATGTGACGGTGCCGATCTGCGGCTTGCCGACATGGACGCAGTCGCCGGGCGTGGGCACGATGCCGCCCTCGAGGTCGAGGCCGACGAGCTTTTTCTGCGGATGGGCCTTTCGGGCCTCGAGCGCCGCGCGGCCGATGAAGTCGTCGGTCTTGGATTTCAAGGGCACGGCAAAGCCGATCCCGGCCTCCATCGGGTCGGTCTGGTCGTCGAATTCCGAGCCCGCGAAGATCAGCCCGGCCTCGATCCGGAGCATGTTCAGCGCCTCAAGCCCCAAGGGGATCATGCCCCTGGGCGCGCCCGCGGCCCAGACCGCGTCAAAGACGGCCTCCGCATCCTTTGGATGGCAGAAGACCTCGTATCCCAGTTCGCCCGAATAGCCGGTGCGGCTGACGACGACGGCGGGCCCGTGGAAATCGCCGATCCGGCCGATGGTGAGGCGGAACCAGCCCAGCTCCTCCACCGTCGGCTGGGCGGGCGGGGTCCAGATCACGTCCTTCAGGATCTCGCGCGAGAGCGGGCCCTGCACGGCGATGTTGCAGTGATGGTCGGTCGAGTTGCGGACCCAGGCATTGAGCCCCCGCGCCTCGGCCTCTTTCCTCAGCCAGAGGCCCGACTGGTCGTTGCCGCCGATCCAGCGGAAATTGGTCTCGCCCAGGCGGAAGACGGTGCCGTCGTCGATCATGCCGCCATGCTCGTAGCACATCGCGGTATAGACGATGCCGCCGACGGGCAGCTTCTTGATGTCGCGGGTGACGCAGGCCTGCATCAGCGCCTCGGCATCGGGGCCCGTGACCTCGTATTTGCGCAAGGGGGAAAGGTCCATCACCACGGCCTTTTCCCGCGCCGCCCAGTATTCCGCGATGGCGCCATGGCCGGTCATGTCATTGGCCAGCCAGTAGCCGGCATAATCGACGAAGTTCCGCGTGTGGCGGGCGAAGCAGTCGTGAAATCCGGTTTTCTTCGTCTCTTCCAAATCAGCCCCCGGTGTCTTGCGCCAGCCAATGGAGCGCCTGAAGTCTTCGCCTCTGTCATAGACCCGCACCTGGATGTCGGTCGGGTTCCAGCCATTGGCCGGATCGATGTCGCAGGGGCAGGCGGTGGAGACGCAGACCAGATCGGTCAGCGCCCTGAGCAGCACATAGTCGCCCGGCCGCGACCACGGCTCGTCCATGCCGATCGCGTGGCTGTCATCCAGAAGCGTGTTGAAGAAGTAGTTGATCGCGGGCCAGCCGCCGCGCGGGCGGATATTGTAGGCGGCCAGTTCCCGGTTGATGTTGTCCGAGCAGTTGACATGGCCGGGATAGCCCAGATCCTCGTAATAGCGCGCGGTGCAGGCGAGGCCAAACGTATCGTGCCGCCCGACCGTGTCCTGCACGATCTCGACCAGAGCTTCCTGATCGACGCTGAAATACTTCGCATGCAGGCCCGGCATCGGATAGAGCGATCCCATCAGCGAGCGGGTCGTCGTCGGGTCGATGTCGCGTTCGAGCCCCTTGTCGAGCGCGCGCAGCGAGAAGGCCTGGAAGTCCGAACATTCGCGGCCCTGCACGTCGAGGATCTGGATGAACTGTCCGGCCTTGACCAGATAGGGCTTCGCCTGTCCGGGCAGGATGTTCTCGTCCAGAAGCGGATCGGCCAGGGGATCGGGCGGCAAAAGCCGGTCGGGCGCTGCCGCCAGCACCGCGCGACGGATATAGAGGACGACCTCGGTCGGGGCCCAGTGGTCCTGCGGCTCCATCGGACCGCCCGCCGCGCAGACGATCAGAAGCCCGTCCGAGGACGCGGTGAAGCGCGCCGTGTCGCCGGGGCGCGAGCCCTCGCCGAAGACCAGAACCCCGTCGGCGCGCGCAA
>JAUIDM010000346.1 GCA_030428915.1 Alphaproteobacteria bacterium
GCTGGCGCGCGTCGGCTCCATCGGCTTCAACGAATTGCGCGACGTGATCTTTGTCCGGGTCGGGCAAAGGGCCTTGCGCAAGCTGGCCCTGGAAACCTTCCGGCATATCCACGCCATGTCGATGCGCTATCACATCACCCGCAAGACCGGCGGACTGAGTCGGATCATTGAACGCGGGGTCAAGGGCGTCGAGTTCCTCCTGCGCTTCATGCTTCTGTCCGTGGGGCCACTGATCCTTGAGCTTTCCATGGTCACGGTCATCTTCGCTCTGGTCTTCGACTGGCGATATGCCGCTGTCGTCGTCGTCACCATCGCGATCTACATCACCTACACGTTCAAGATTACCGAATGGCGGGTGAAGATCCGCCGCCAGATGAACGAACAGGACACCGACGCCAACCAGAAGGCGGTGGACAGCCTCCTGAACTTCGAGACGGTGAAGTATTTCGGCGCCGAGGCGCGGGAGGCCGCGCGTTATGACGCGGCGATGCAGGGCTATGAGCAGGCCGCGATCCGCACCGGCCAGTCGCTGTCGCTGTTAAACTTCGGCCAATCCATGATCATCACCTCGGGCCTTGTCATTGTCATGGTGATGGCGGCGATGGGCGTGCAGGCGGGCGTGCTGACCGTGGGCGATTTCGTCATGGTCAATGCCTACATGATCCAGATCACCATGCCTTTGAACTTCCTTGGCACTGTCTATCGCGAAATCCGCCAGGCGCTCGTTGATATGGGCGAGATGTTCGACCTTCTGGGCCAGCCCGCCGAGATCACCGACAAGCCCGACGCACCGGATTTGAAGGTGACAGGCGGCGAGGTGGAACTCGATAGGGTGAAGTTCGCCTATGACCCGGCGCGTCCGATCCTCAAGGGCATCAGCCTGAAGGTTGGCGCGGGCGAGACGGTGGCTATCGTCGGGCCGTCCGGTTCGGGCAAGTCGACCATCGGGCGGCTTCTGTTCCGCTTCTATGACGTAACCGGCGGCAGCTTGCGGATCGACGGGCAGGACGTGCGCGACATCACGCAGGACAGTCTTCATGCCCATATCGGCGTCGTGCCGCAGGATACGGTCCTGTTCAACGATACGGTGCTTTACAATATCGCCTATGGCCGCCCCGATGCGCCGCGCGAAGAGCTGATCGCGGCGGCGAAGGCGGCGAAGATCCACGATTTCATCATGTCGCTGCCAGAAGGGTACGAGACGAAGGTCGGCGAACGCGGCCTGAAACTGTCGGGCGGCGAGAAGCAGCGCGTGGGCATTGCCCGGACGTTGCTCAAGAACCCGCCGATCCTGCTTCTGGACGAGGCGACATCTGCGCTGGATACCCAGACCGAGCGGGACATTCAGGGAAGCCTTAAGGCGATGGGAGAGGGGCGGACGGTGATCACCATCGCCCACCGGCTCTCAACGATTTCTGATGCGGACCGCATCGTCGTGCTTGAAAGGGGCGAAGTGGTCGAGGAGGGCACACACGAGGTGCTGCTGGCACGGGGTGGGCGCTATGCCGCGATGTGGGCACGCCAGTCGACCGATGAGGAAGACGAGGGCGAGCGCATTCCCCGGCCAAAAATTCCGGCGGACGGTGACGACGAAGTGTCGGATCTTCCCGCCGATGGGCGATGGCGGAAGACGTTACCGCACTGAGGGTCGGCGGGCTTGGCAAGGTCGCGCGCTTGCGTGTAAGACGGTGCCGGATGATGGGCCCGGCCAAGGCCCGAGGTGGGAGAAGACCGCGTGAGCGAGAGCGACAGTTTCATCGAGGAAGTCACCGAAGAGGTGCGCCGCGACCGGCTCTTCAAGCTCTTCCGCAAGTATGGCTGGATCGGCGTCGCACTTGTTGTCGCGATCGTCGGCGGGGCCGCCTGGTCGGAATGGCGGAAGGCCGAGGCCCGCAATGCCGCCCAGTCGTTTGGCGATGCGATTCTGGCGGCACTCGACAGTGACGATGCCGCGGCCCGCGTCGTGGCGCTGGAACAGATCGGAACGGGCGCGGCCGCTCCCGGCCAGACGGCGGTTCTGGGTTTCATCGCCGCCGATGAAGCGTTGAAGAGCGGTGACCGGGAAGGCGCGCTGGCGCGGCTGAACGCGCTTGCCGGTGATGCGGCCGTGCCTGACAGCTACCGCCAACTGGCCGAGTTGAAGGCGGTGATCATGGCGGGCGATGCGATGGCGGTGGCTGACCGCAATGCGGCGCTGGAACGCCTCGCCACGCCCGGCGCGCCGTTCCGGGCGCTCGCGATGGAACAGCAGGCCATGGCTCTGGCAGACAGCGGCGCGGCCGATGAGGCGATCGCGATGTTCCGGCAGATCCTTGAGGAACCGGATGTGACGACGGACTTGCGCCGGCGCGTGACACAGATGATCTTGGTCCTGGGCGGTGATATCGAGGCGGCCTAGGGCCGTGGCTTGGAACCGTCCGGCGGCAGTAGCGAAGGGGCAGGCAAGGTGAATATTTCCCGAGGTTTTGGCGCTCTGACGGTGCTGGCAATGCTGACCGCCTGTGCGGAGAACGAGGTGATCCTGCCCGGCGAGCGCCTGAACCCGCGCGACGCGGCGATTGGCGCAGAGCCGCAGGATGTGACTGCACCGCAAGCGGTGCCGATCTCACTGGCTCCCGCGCGGAGCAATTCGGAATGGGGACAACGTGGTGGCAATGCCGCCCATCGTGCGGGCCATGTCGCCTTGTCGCCGGTGCCCGCGCCGATCTGGGCGGCCTCCATCGGCGCCGGGGACAGCCGCAAGAACCGTATCACTGCCGAACCGGTCGTGTCCGGGGGGCGGGTCTTCACGCTTGATGCCGAGGCGACGGTCACGGCGACCGGAACCAACGGCGCGACGCTCTGGCAGGTCGATCTGACGCCATCTGCCGACCGTTCCGGCGATGCTTCGGGCGGCGGTCTCGCAGTAGGCGAGGGGCTGGTCTTCGCCACGACCGGATTTGGTGAATTGGTCGCGCTCAATCCCGCTTCCGGGGCGGTCGTCTGGCGCCAGAAATTCGATGCCGCCGTGGGCGGTGCGCCGGCGGTGTCGGATGGCCGCGTCTTCGTCGTGGCGCGCGATGCCTCGGCCTGGGCGGTGCGCGCGACCGACGGCAAGGTCGAATGGGTGCTTCCCGGCACGCCTTCGGCCTCTGGCGTGGCCGGTGTCTCGGCCCCCGCGGTTGATGAGCGGCAGGTGGTCTTCCCGTTTGATTCGGGTCAGATGATAGCCACGGCCAAGGACAGCGGCACCGGCCTGTGGCAGGCCTATGTCGCGGGACAGCGGCTGGGCCGCGCCTATGCTTCCGTTTCCGACCTGACCGGCGATCCGGTCATCGCCGATGGGGTTATCTACGCCGGGACGTCCGCCGGGCGGCTGGTGGCGATCAATGCCGATACCGGCCAGACCGTGTGGTCGGTGGCAGACGGGGCGCTGAGTACCGTCACCGTGGCCGGCGGCTCGGTCTTCCTTGTCAATGACGAGGACCAACTCCTCAGGCTTTCAGCGGCGACGGGCGAGGAGATCTGGCGCCGCGATCTGCCCTATTTCACCAAGGACAAGGAAAAGCGGCGCAAGGCGATCCATGCCCATTACGGACCGGTTCTGGCGGGGGGACGGCTGGTGCTTGCCTCCTCCGACGGGCTGATCCGCAGCTTCGATCCGGCCTCGGGGGCGCTGGTGACGACGGTCGAATTGCCGGGCGGCGCGGCGACGCGCCCCGCCGTGGCCGGGGGTGTGCTTTACGTCGTGACCAAGGATGGCAGGCTTCGGGCTTTCCGCTGAGCGAAAAGCCGTATATGTGGGCGGCTTCGTATCAGGAAGAACCCCATGAGCTTCACCCTCGCCATTGTCGGGCGCCCGAATGTCGGAAAATCGACCTTGTTCAACCGCCTTGTCGGCAAGAAACTCGCGCTGGTCGATGACCAGCCGGGCGTGACGCGCGACCTGCGGGAAGGCGACGCGCGGCTGGGTGATCTGCGCTTCACGGTGATCGACTCGGCGGGGTTGGAGGATGTCACGGACGACAGCCTTCAGGGCCGGATGCGGCGCCTGACCGAACGCGCGGTCGAGATGGCCGATATCTGCCTTTTCGTCATCGACGCGCGGGCAGGCGTCACACCCACCGATCAGGTCTTTGCCGAGATTCTGCGCAAGAAGAACGCCCATGTGATCCTTGCCGCCAACAAGGCCGAGGGAAAGAACGCGGATGGCGGGGTGCTGGAGGCCTATGCGCTGGGTCTGGGCGAGCCTCTGCGCCTTTCCGCGGAACATGGCGAGGGGATGGATGAGCTATATCACATGCTCCGCCCGCTGGCCGAAGAGTTCGAG
>JAUIDM010000010.1 GCA_030428915.1 Alphaproteobacteria bacterium
TAAGCGACCGAGTTGCGGTCGCGGAGGGTTTCGTGCGCATGAAGCGCGAAACGCTGGATCTGGTCATTGCGGGCACTGCAAAGAAGGGTGATGTTCTGGGTGTGGCACGGCTTGCGGGCATCATGGGCGCAAAGAAATGCGCGGAATTGATCCCGCTTTGCCATCCCCTGCCGATCACCAAGGTCGCACTCGACCTTGTGCACGATGCCGACCTGCCCGGTGTCCGGATCACGGCCACGGTCAAGACGACCGGCCAAACCGGTGTGGAAATGGAGGCGCTGACGGCCGCCTCGGTCGCGGCACTTACTGTGTATGACATGCTGAAGGCAGCCGAGAAGTCGATGGAGATCGGCGGTCTGCGTGTAGTCCTTAAAGATGGCGGAAAATCCGGGCGTTACGAGGCGTCCTGATAGCGGGGTACGGGTATGATTTCGGTCGATGAGGCCCTGTCTCGGCTCTTTGCAATTGCTTCCCGGCTACCGCGTGAGACCATCCCCTTGCGGCAGGCCGCCGGACGGGTTCTGGTCGAGCCTGTGATTGCCGGGCGTGACCAGCCACCCTTTGCGGCTTCGGCCATGGATGGCTATGCGATCCGCGAGTACGATCACCGCCCCGGAGCAAAGCTCACCGTGATCGGCGAAGCGGCGGCGGGTCGGGGTTTCGCGGGCGTGGTCGGTCCGGGCGACGCAGTCCGGATCTTTACCGGCGCCCCGGTGCCCGGGGGCACCGAACGGGTCGTGCTGCAGGAGGATGTAACCCGTGAAGGTGATGTCATCGTCCTGGGGGACCGGCTGGAACATGGGCAGAATATCCGGCCCGCGGGGCAGGACTTCCGCACGGGCAACCGCATCGACGCGCCGCGCCGCCTGTCACCCGCCGATCTGGCGCTGATTGCCGCCATGAACGTGGCGAATGTCACGGTCACCCGCCGCCCGGTCGTGGCCCTGATTGCCACCGGCAACGAACTGGTGATGCCCGGCGAAACGCCGGGACCCGATCAGATCATCGCGTCGAACAGTTTCGCGCTCGCGGCGCTGGCCGAAGCGGCAGGGGCGGAGGTGCGCATGCTGCCCATCGCCCGCGACACCGAGGCCAGCTTGCGCTACACTCTCGACCTTGCCCGCGACGCCGATCTGATCGTGACCATCGGCGGGGCCTCGGTCGGCGATCACGACCTCGTCGGAAAGGTGACCGAGAGCATGGGGATGGAGCGGTCATTCTACAAGATCGCGATGCGCCCCGGCAAACCCCTGATGGCCGGACGGCTGGGGCCATCCGTTCTTCTTGGACTGCCTGGAAACCCTGTATCGTCAGTTGTTTGCGGACACATATTCATGCTTCCGCTGCTGCGTGTCCTCCAGGGGCTTCCCAATGCGTCGCCCACAACCCGGCGCGGCGTCCTGGCCACCCCGGTCGAGGCGAATGGTCCCCGCGCCCATTACATGCGCACGAAAGTCGAGCATCGCAACGGGGCCGTTTACTTGCACCCGTTCGACCGTCAGGACAGCGCTCTGCTAAGCGTACTGGCCGATGCCGATGGCCTTCTGATCCGGCCGGTGGGCGATGTCGCGCGGCAGGCCGGAGAGGAAGCCAGCTATATCCCCCTCTGACCGCGCGGCCGAATGCGTTGACACAAAAAGGGAACACGCGTAGAACGTGAGCAGAACAGCTTCGGAACAGGCAAAGGAAAACAGGCATCATGCTGACCCGCAAGCAACTGGAACTGCTCGATTTCATCCAGAAACGTGTCGCACGAGACGGGGTGCCCCCCTCTTTCGACGAAATGAAGGACGCGCTCGACCTGCGCTCCAAGTCTGGCATTCACCGGCTGATCACGGCGCTGGAAGAACGCGGCTTCATCCGTCGCCTCGCCCATCGCGCCCGCGCGATCGAGATCGTCAAACTGCCCGAGGCGATGGAAAAACCGGGATTCAAGCCCAAAGTGATCGACGGCGATCGCAAGGCGCAGCCCAAGGGTGCGATGCCGGTCGCGGCGGAGGCGATGGAACTGCCCGTCATGGGCCGCATCGCCGCCGGTGTGCCGATCGAGGCAATTTCGGAAGTGTCGCATCATGTTGCCGTGCCGGGATCGATGCTTTCGGGCAAGGGCCAGCATTATGCGCTTGAGGTCAAGGGCGACTCGATGATCGAGGCGGGGATCAATGACGGCGACGTCGTGGTGATCCGTGAACAGTCAACGGCGGATAATGGCGACATTGTCGTGGCTCTGGTCGAGGGGCACGAGGCAACGCTGAAACGCTTCCGCCGCCGGGGTCACATGATCGCGCTTGAAGCGGCGAACCCCGCCTATGAAACCCGGGTCCTGCCCGAGGATCACGTCAAGGTACAAGGCAAGCTCGTGGGGCTGATCCGCAGCTACTGAGGTGCCGCCGGGCCATTGGCTGGCTGCCGCTGATTCCAAAGCCGGTCGCCCGCCACCTCGCGCGCCGAGAGGATACGCAACCCGGCCGTTCCGGCATAAATCGATATCGCGCCCGTCTCGCGCAGTTTTGCGGCATCAAAGATTTTGCAGTCGCCGTCGCCACCGGCCCAATCCTCCGAGAGGATCAGCAGCGCGCCGCCGGCGCAGGCATCGCCCGCCCGACCTGCTGCCCCTTTGCCAGTGAACAGCAGTACAGGGATGCCGGAGAGATCGGCAGTCTGCACGCCATTCCCGCCATGAAAGCCGGGGCGGGCGAAGGCGTCCTCCTGCAAGGCAAGATCGCCGTCATCCTCCATCCAGCTCTTTGCAACAAACCCCGCGCCCCTGGCCTTGCTCAGCGCCCGGCCCTGTGGCCCCATGATGCCGGCGATCGCCCCGTCTGACGCGACAAGCAGCGCCGGCCGCTCTGCCCCGAACCAGAGGATCAAGGCAGCTGCGAGACCGGCGACCCCGACACCGCGCAGCCAAAGCAGGCGGGCGACAAGGGCCAAAAGCCCGCCGATCGCGATCAGCGGCAGGCTGGCCTCATGCGGTGCCGACACGGCCACCACAGCGCCTTCCAGTCCGGACACCCAATCTGCGATGGCAAGGATCGCCGCCGTTCCCTTGCCCATGACCCAAAGCGCTGGCGCTTCCAGCCCGAGAGGTGACAGCAAGGCCGCAACAACAGCGGCGGGCATAACCACGGTTCCCATCAGCGGCACGGCGAGCAAATTGGCCAGAAGCCCGTATTCGGCAATCCTGTCGAAATGTGCCGCTGCGATCGGCGCGGTCGCCAGTCCCGCCGCCATCGACGACAGCAGCAGCATGGCCACGGGTCGGAGCGGCACCGGTACGCGATGCTGGAGTTTCCCCCAGGGCTGAAAAACGACGATGAGCGCTACCGTGGCGCTGAACGACATCTGGAATCCCGGCTCGACCAGGCTTTCCGGTTCGATCACAAGTACAATCAGCGCCGCGATGGCGACGGAGCGCAGTGAAATCGCCCGCCGGTCGGCCAGCACCGCGACGAGCATCACCGCCACCATGATGAACGCCCGCCGTGTTGCGACGCTTGGCCCCGCGAGCATCAGATAAAACGCCGCAGTTAGGAGAGCCACCACCGCCGCGAGCTTCTTGGTGTTGATCCTGAGCGCCACCGCCGGCACCAAAGCCAAACCGTATCGGCATGCGGCAAAGACGAACCCGGTCAAGAGCCCCATATGCAGTCCTGAGATCGCGATGAGATGAGAGAGGTTCGAGGCACGCAAGGCCTCCGTCGTCGCCCGCTCCACCCCCGACCTGTCGCCGGTTGCCAGGGCGGCGGCAAAGGCGCCCGCCTGCCCGTCCATTTGCGCCTGCATGCCACCCGATATCGCCATGCGAAGCCGAAAGGCGAGAAGCGCGAGACCACCCTCCGGCGGTTTGAGTGCCAGCACCGGAGAGCGGGTATAGCCGACTGCCCCGAGACCAGAAAACCATGCGAGGCGCTGGAAATCAAAACCGCCTGGCTCCACCGGACCTTCGGGCGGGGAAAGGTGGCCCGAGAGGATCACCGTCAGACCCGGCGCCGGCCGGATGAAACCCTGATCTCCATGAAGCGCCACGCGCACGCGCGCCGGAGTGCGATCGGGCGGGACATCCTCAAGCACCACGCGGTCGAGCGTCAGCCGCATCTGATCGGAGAACGAACGGTCGATATTGACGATGCGTCCCTCCACCGGTCCGTAATAGCGAAACGGCAGCACCGGGGCGGCGACGGAATGGGCGCGGTAGGCGGTCAGCAGCAGTCCCGCCGCGATCAGCGCAAGACCCGTCGCGGGTATCCGCCACCGCTCGGCTCCCCGCCATCCAAGCGCTGTGCAAACTGCCGTGACGAACCCCGCCGACCAGAGCATGCCCGTACCCGGCTCTGCTCTCAGCGCGAAATAACCGCCGATGCCCAGGGACAGGAATACCGGCGCCCAGATCATCAACCGCCCCCGCGCCGCGCCGAGCGCGTCCAGCATCCAGGTCACCGCCCGCACCTTGTTTCCCCGTCCGGCATTGCCTAATGAGTGCCGTCAGCCTGAGCTTTCATGGTTTCCGAAAGGTTAACGCGCCCATGTCCGATATCGTCACCCGCTTCGCCCCCTCGCCCACCGGCTATCTGCATATCGGCGGCGCACGCACGGCGCTCTTCAACTGGCTCTATGCACGTGGTCGTGGCGGCAAGTTCCTTCTGCGCATCGAGGATACCGACCGCGAACGGTCCACGCCCGAAGCGACGACGGCGATCCTGAAGGGGCTCACCTGGCTTGGCCTTGACTGGGACGGCGAGGTCGTGAGCCAATTCGAACGACGCGACCGCCATGCCGCGGTGGCGCACGAGATGATGGCGCGGGGCCATGCCTATAAATGCTTCTCTACGCAGGTTGAAATCGAGACCTATCGCGAGGCGGCCCGGGCCGAGGGGCGGTCGACCTTGTTCCAGAGCCCATGGCGGGATGCCGATCCTTCGCCCCATCCCGACGCGCCTTATGTCATCCGCCTGAAGGCGCCCCGCGACGGCGAGACGGTGATCGAGGACGCGGTGCAGGGCAATGTCATCATACGCAACGACCAGCTCGATGATATGGTCTGTTTACGGTCCGATGGTACGCCGACCTATATGCTGGCGGTCGTCGTGGATGATTACGACATGGGCGTCACGCATGTGATCCGGGGGGATGACCACCTGAACAACGCGGCGCGCCAGATCCAGGTCTACCGGGCGATGGGCTGGGACGTGCCGGTTTTTGCCCATATTCCGCTGATCCACGGCCCCGATGGCAAAAAGCTTTCCAAAAGGCACGGCGCGGTGGGGCTTGAGGAATACCAGGCCATGGGATATCCGGCCGCGGGCATGCGCAACTACCTGACCCGGCTCGGCTGGGCGCATGGGGATGCCGAATTCTTCACCGACGATCAGGCGCGGGAATGGTTCGACCTTGCGGGAATCGGCCGGGCGCCGGCGCGGCTCGATTTCAAGAAGCTGGAGAATCTTTCCGGACAACATATCGCCGCCATGCCGGATGAGGCGCTTTTGCCTGAAATTGAGGCATATCTTGATGCTGCAGGCGCAAAATCGCTTTCACAAGCGCAAAGGGACGGTTTGTCACGCGCGCTCTACTGCGTTAAAGATCGCGCAAAGACATTCCCGGAACTCATTGAAAAAGCACACTTTGTTTTGTCGTCTCGGCCCTTTGTGCCTGACGAGAAGGCCGCAAAGGCCCTCGATACGGTATCCCGTGGTATACTGAACGAATTGACGCCGCACCTGCAAAATGCTAGCTGGGAGCGGGACATGCTGGAAACCGCCGTGGGCAAAGTTGCCGAGGCTCACGGGATCGGGCTTGGTAAGATCGCGGGGCCACTCCGGGCCGCGCTTGCCGGGCGCACGGTCAGCCCCAGCGTCTTCGATATGATGCTCGTCATCGGGCGGGAGGAAACCATCGCCCGGTTGAAGGATGCGACAGCCTGACGGCGCATTCGGCGCCCGGACTGTGAGCCGCAGACCCAGACCGTAGGGACGCCCGCTACGGACAACAGTAAGGGAGCCGTGATGGACAAGATGATCAAGAATGCAACGCTGACCTTCAACGGAAAAACGATCGACCTGCCCATCCTGCAACCGACTGTGGGGCCTGACGTCATCGATATCCGCAAGCTCTACGGTCAGGGCGACGTCTTCACCTACGATCCGGGCTTCACCTCCACCGCTGCCTGCGACAGCGCCATCACCTATATCGACGGCGACAAGGGTGAGCTGCTCTACCGCGGCTATCCTATCGAGCAACTGGCCGAGAAGTCGCATTTCCTTGAGGTCTGCTACCTGCTGCTTTACGGCGAACTGCCGGACAAAGCCCAGATGGAGGATTTCGAAAGCCGGGTCACGAACCACACGATGGTGCATGAACAGATGCACTATTTCTTCCGTGGGTTCAGACGCGACAGCCATCCGATGGCGACCATGGTCGGCGTCGTCGGAGCGATGTCGGCCTTCTACCATGATTCGACCGACATCGGTGATCCGTGGCAGCGCGAGGTGGCAGCGATCCGCATGATCGCGAAACTCCCGACCATCGCGGCGATGGCATACAAGTATTCCGTAGGCCAGCCCTTCGTCTATCCGAAGAACTCGCTCGATTATGCGTCGAACTTCCTGCACATGTGCTTCGCGGTCCCTTGCGAGGACTACGTCGTCGACCCGATCCTGTCGAAGGCGATGGACCGCATCATGATGCTGCACGCCGATCATGAACAGAATGCCTCCACCTCGACAGTTCGGCTGGCGGGATCGTCGGGCGCCAATCCCTTCGCTTGCATCGCCGCGGGTATCGCCTGCCTCTGGGGTCCGGCCCATGGCGGCGCCAACCAGGCGTGTCTGGAGATGCTGCGCGAGATCGGGACCGTGGAGAACATCCCCGAGGCGATCCGGCGCGCCAAGGACAAGTCGGACCCGTTCCGCCTGATGGGCTTCGGTCACCGGGTCTACAAGAACTTCGACCCGCGCGCCAAGGTCATGAAGGAAAGTGCCGACGAGGTGCTGGATCTTCTCGGCATCCACAACAACGAAACACTGAAGGTAGCCAAGGAACTGGAGCGGATCGCTCTTGAGGATGAGTATTTCGTCGACAAGAAGCTCTATCCCAACGTCGATTTCTACTCGGGCATCATCCTGGAAGCGATGGGCTTCCCGACCTCGATGTTCACGCCGATCTTCGCGGTCAGCCGCACCGTCGGCTGGATTTCGCAGTGGAAGGAAATGATCGCCGATCCGACCCAGAAGATCGGCCGCCCACGCCAGCTCTATATCGGTCAGACCCGTCGCGATTACACGGACGTGGAAAAACGCTGATCCGTCTGATGCGCGATCGACGAGCCCCGACCGGAAATCGGATAATCCATCCGATTTCCGACTTGCTTCGCAATGGCTCCGCAACCGCTACGCGAGCGGCGCGACCTGATGACACAACCCCCATTTTCGGCGCCCGCACCAAAACGTCCCATGCTACCATCCCGCCGTTTCCTGCGGAGCAGTAGGGTATGCGTTTACTAAAATCACTAC
Organism: Alphaproteobacteria bacterium; assembly: GCA_030428915.1. Classification (GTDB taxonomy): domain Bacteria; phylum Pseudomonadota; class Alphaproteobacteria; order Rhodobacterales; family Rhodobacteraceae; genus Albidovulum. The sequence continues at coordinate 7,512 of JAUIDM010000010.1, forward strand.
ATGGCTGGCTTGGCGTCATCGTCCTGCCCTGGATTCTGATCATCGGATTGACCGGCATCTACCTCAATCACGAACGGGCCCTTTACGATCTTTTGCCCGGCGCCACGTTCGACGAAGCGACGTTCGACCAACAACCCGGCATCCGTGCCATTGACCGGAACGACGCCTTGCAATTGGCTGAGCGGATCTGGCCCGGCCAGAATTTTCTCCTGACCACGGATAACGAATATCACAACCGCGCCGCGGCGGTTCTCGATGGCGATGACGGGCAGGTGATCCTTGACCTGGCGACGGGGCACTACTGGGTCAAGACCGGTTTCCGCCGCCAGACCTTCACGCCAGACGGCCAGCTTCTGGATACGCAGATCTACTGGGGCAGCATCTTCAAGCGGTTGCATACTCGCGGCTGGATCAACGGCACGTTCGGCACCTGGGCTGCCGACATCACCGGCGGCGCAATGTCGGTCTTTGCGCTGTCGGGGATTGTTCTCTTTCTGCTGCCGCGCCTTCGACGTCGCAGAAATCGCAGGCAGCGCGGCGCATAACGTCCTAATGTGGGGTGGCGCCGTCCCTGCCGGCGAAGAGCGGCGCAATGACCCTTGTGATTAACGGGATCAGGATCATTCCCACGGCCAAGCCGAACAGGCCGTCCAGCCCTGCCGTGATCATCCATTGAAGGAACCCGTTCGACGGCCCCTCAATGCCATGCACCGCGCCTTCCGCCAGATGGTGGATCCAGTCGTACAGCACCGGCCAGCCCAATACGTCGAGCCCGTGGATCAGGATCGAACCGCCGACCCAAAGCATTGCCGCGGTGCCGACGGTTGAGAGAAGTGCCATCAATTTCGGCATGCCTTTCACCAGCCCCCTGCCGATGGCCTGCCCGAAACCGGTCCGGGCCGTGGCAGCCAGAAAGAGCCCGATATCGTCCATCTTCACGATAAGTGCGACTGTCCCGTAGACCGCCGCCGTGATCGCCACGGCGACCAATGCCAGCGTTGCCGCCTCCATCCAAAGGCTCGCTTCAGGGATGGCGGCCAGCGCAATAGTCATGATCTCGGCCGACAGAATGAAGTCGGTCTTGATCGCGCCACTCACCCGCTTTTCTTCCAGATGCACCGGATCGCCGACCTCCATATCGGCCTCGATCTCCGGGTCGCCATGGGGGAAGAGCTTGTGGAATATCTTCTCGGCCCCCTCAAAACAGAGATACATGCCGCCGAGCATCAGCAGCGGCGTGATCAGCCAGGGAGCGAACGTGTTCATCAGCATCGCTGCGGGCAGAAGGATCACAAGCTTGTTGAACAGTGACCCCTTGGTGATCTTCCAGATGATCGGCAGTTCACGCTTGGCTTCGAAGCCATGGACGTATTTCGGCGTCACCGCCGCATCATCGATGATGATGCCAGCGGTCTTCGATCCCGCCTTTGCAGCCATGCCCGCGACATCATCGACGCTTGCCGCCGCAACCTTGGCGATGGCCGCCACATCGTCCAGAAGTGCCAGTAACCCGCTCATATCCGTCCTGCCGCCATGTTCCTTGCTTGCAACCTAGCGGATCGGCGGGCCGAGGCAAGGCGATGACGGATTCGCACACAGTTGCGTCGCCCCTGCCCCATTGTAGAGCCTGTTTTCGCTAACACCCGGCTGTTTCCGCTAACATATTGAATATATGTGTTTTATATGCAGTCTGATTTTGGTATCCGGTGTGGAATTTGCGGGCCACCGGATTACCGCATAATCGGACAGGAGACGCACATGACGGTCACGATCGGCATCAACGGCTTCGGGCGCATCGGGCGCTGCACGCTGGCCCATATCGCGGAAGCGGCGCGCAATGACGTTCAGGTCGTCAAGATCAACGCCACCGGCCCGATCGAGACCAACGCCCATCTCCTGAAATACGACTCGGTCCATGGCCGCTTTGCCGGTCCGGTGAAGGTCGCCGGCAATATGCTCGATCTTGGCCGCGGTCCGATTGAAGTCATGTCGACCTACAATCCGGACGAGCTTGACTGGGACGGCGTCGATGTCGTGCTCGAATGTACCGGCAAGTTCAACGACCGTGACAAGGCGGCCGTACATCTGACGCGCGGTGCCAAGCGTGTGCTGGTCTCGGCCCCGGCCAAGCGCGCGGACAAGACGGTCGTGTATGGCGTAAACCACCGCGAATTGAAGGCTGACCATCACGTCGTCTCCAATGGGTCCTGCACCACCAACTGCCTCGCGCCGCTGGCAAAGGTGCTGAACGACGCGATCGGCATCGAGTCGGGTATCATGACCACGATCCACTCCTACACCGGCGACCAGCCGACGCTAGACCGCCGTCACAACGATCTGTACCGCGCCCGTGCTGCCGCGATGGCGATGATCCCAACGTCAACCGGTGCTGCCAAGGCGTTGGGAGAGGTGCTGCCGGAACTCAGCGGCAAGCTCGACGGCACCGCGATCCGCGTTCCAACGCCGAATGTCTCGGCCGTCGACCTGACCTTCCAGGCCGCAAAGGACGTGACCGTTGCCGATGTCAACGAAATCGTAAGAGAAGCCGCTGCAGGCTATATGGGCATGGTTCTTTCCTACGACCCGGAGCCCAAGGTCTCGATCGACTTTAACCACACCCCCTATTCGTCTATCTTCGCCCCTGATCAGACCAAGGTCGTTGGCGGGCGCACCGTTCGGGTTCTGGCCTGGTACGACAATGAGTGGGGCTTCTCCTGCCGGATGGCCGATGTCGCCGGCGCTATGGGGCGGCTCCTCCAGTAAGGAGCCCTTGGGGGCCTTCGCGCCCCCGCCCATGACCAATCGGATCGCCTTTGCCCTGCTGGCGCTGATTCTGGCGTTCTTTCTGGCCGACTACTTCTGGCTCAATCTCGGTGCGCCTCTGTTCCTTGGGCGCAAATTTATCGACTTCATCGAGTATATCGCCTTCTGGCGCTGATCACCCCCCAAAGGCCGAACCGACCGAGATCGAAATCGTCGGCTCGGCACAGGGTGTTCAACCGTTAACGGTCAATTCGATTGACTCGACGAACCAAATAGGATTGTTAGCGCAAACATGATGTAAGATTCCCGCGCGGCATCTACACTTCCGACAACGATGAGGAGCCAGACATGACAGTCAAGGTTGCGATCAACGGTTTTGGACGGATTGGACGGAACGTGCTGAGGGGGATCATCGAGTCCGGTCGGAAGGACATCGAGGTCATTGCAATCAACGATCTGGGGCCGGTGGAAACCAACGCCCACCTTTTGCGCTTCGACTCGGTCCATGGCCGCTTTCCGGCAGAGGTCACGACAACGGAGACCACGATCGATGTGGGCCGGGGACCGATCGCGGTCACTGCAATCCGCAATCCTGCAGACCTGCCCTGGACTGATGTCGACGTGGTGATGGAATGCACCGGCATCTTTACCTCCAAGGAGGCGTGTCAGGCACATCTGGAAAACGGTTCCTCCCGCGTTCTGATCTCGGCTCCTGGCAAGAATGCCGACAAGACAATCGTTTTCGGCGTGAATCACGACCAGCTGACAAAGGACGATATCGTCGTCTCGAACGCCTCCTGTACCACGAACTGCCTCAGCCCCGTCGCCAAGGTGCTGAATGATGCGATCGGTATCTCCAAGGGCTTCATGACCACGATCCATTCCTATACCGGGGACCAGCCGACCCTGGACACGATGCACAAGGACCTTTACCGCGCCCGGGCGGCTGCACTTTCGATGATCCCGACCTCGACCGGGGCGGCAAAGGCCGTGGGTCTCGTGCTGCCAGAATTGAACGGCAAGCTCGACGGCGTCGCGATCCGGGTGCCGACGCCCAATGTCTCGGTCGTCGATCTGGTCTTCGAGGCGGCGCGCGATACGTCCGTGGAAGAGATAAACGCCGCGATCAAAGCGGCGGCCAATGGCAAGCTGAAGGGGATTCTAGGTTACACCGAACACCCCAATGTCTCGTCCGATTTCAACCACGATCCGCATTCATCGGTCTTCCATATGGACCAGACCAAGGTGATGGATGGCCGCATGTGCCGCATCCTCAGCTGGTACGACAACGAATGGGGCTTTTCCAACCGGATGTCGGACACAGCCGTTGCGATGGGCAAGCTGATCTGAGCCGGGCTTTCTCAAAATGCGGCACCCCTGCGGCGCCCTGACGCCACGACCTCTAACCGCTTGCCCCTAATTGCCCTGTATCCTAGACAGATACAAACGGGATCAAGGAGGCCGCATGCGCCGCGTCGTCATTACCGGGATCGGGATCATATCGCCCATCGGCAATAATGCCGCCGAGGTCGAAGCCTCGCTCCGCGCCGGAAAATCGGGCATCGTCTTTGCGCCGGAATATGCCGAACACGGGTTCCGCAGCCAAGTGCACGGGCTGCCGAAAATCGTGTTGGAAGATCACATCGACAAGCGCAACCTGCGCTTCATGGGGCCTGGTGCGGCCTACAACTTCCTCGCCATGGAACAGGCGATCGCCGACAGCGGACTTGAGGAAGGCGATGTCTCGAATGACCGCACGGGGCTGGTGATGGGCTCAGGCGGGCCGTCTACCTCGAACTTCTTCCAGGCCCATCAGATCGTCATCGAAAAGGGTAGCCCGAAGCGAATGGGTCCCTTCATGGTCACGCGCTGCATGTCGTCCACGAACTCGGCCTGTCTGGCCACGCCGTTCAAGATCAAGGGCGTGAACTACTCGATCACCTCAGCCTGCTCGACCTCGGCCCATTGCATCGGCAACGGCACCGAGCTGATCCAGATGGGCAAGCAGGACATCGTCTTTGCCGGGGGCGGCGAGGAACTGGACTGGACACTCTCGTGCCTCTTCGATGCGATGGGGGCGATGTCGTCCAAGTATAACGACACACCCGAAACCGCCTCCCGCGCCTTCGACGCGACCCGCGACGGCTTTGTCATCGGCGGCGGCGGCGGGGTTGTCGTGCTGGAGGAATTGGAGCACGCGAAAGCCCGCGGGGCGAAAATCTACGCCGAGGTGACGGGCTATGGCGCGACGTCGGACGGCTACGACATGGTGGCCCCGTCCGGCGAAGGTGGCGAGCGCTCCATGCGACTGGCTGTCGCAACCCTGCCCGAAGGCCGCAAGGTGGGGTATATCAACGCCCACGGCACATCGACGCCCGCGGGCGACGTGACCGAGGTGAAGGCCATCCGACGTGTCTTCGGCGAAGGCAGCGTGCCGCCCATTTCGTCTACTAAATCTCTGACCGGCCATTCGCTGGGCGCCACGGGCGTGCACGAGGCGATCTATTCGCTTCTCATGCTGAACGGCAACTTCATTGCTGCCTCGGCCAATGTGACGGAGCTTGATCCCGAACTGAAGCCGGAAGAAATCTGCACCGAATACCGCGAGGGTGTGGAGCTTGACACCGTCCTGTCGAACAGCTTCGGCTTCGGCGGCACCAATGCCACGCTCGTGATGAGCAGATATCAAGGTTAAACGCCCATGGCTGAACTCATGAAGGGCAAGCGCGGCCTCGTAATGGGCGTCGCGAATGATCGATCCATCGCCTGGGGCATTGCCTCAGCCCTCGCCTCCGAGGGCGCGGATCTGGCGTTCTCCTATCAGGGCGAGGCTTTCGGCAAGCGGGTCGAGCCGCTCGCAGCCTCGGTCGGGTCCGACTTTCTGGTCGATGTCGATGTCACGGACGAAGTCAGCCTTGGCGCGTGTTTCGGCACGCTGAAAGACCGCTGGGGGACGATGGATTTCCTCGTCCATGCCATCGCCTATTCCGACAAGAACGAGCTGACCGGACGCTTTATCAATACCAGCCGCGCGAATTTCAAGCATTCGCTCGACATCTCGTGCTTTTCCTTCATCGACGTGGCCCGGCGCGCCTCCGAACTGATGCCCGAGGGCGGGTCTCTGATCACACTGACCTATGGCGGGTCGAACAGGGTGACGCCCAACTACAATGTGATGGGTGTTGCCAAGGCGGCGCTGGAAAGCGCCACGCGGTATCTGGCCAACGATCTCGGCCCGCAGAAAATCCGCGTCAACGCGATCTCTCCCGGCCCGATGAAAACGCTGGCCGGGGCCGCCATCGGAGGTGCGCGGGCGACCTTCCGCCACACGGAGGAAAACGCACCCCTGCGGTCGAACGCCACGCTGAACGCGGTCGGCGGCACAGCGGTTTATCTTTGCTCAGACTACGGGGCTTCGACGACCGGAGAGATCATCCGCGTCGATGGCGGGTTCCATATCCTCGGAATGCCGCAGCAGGAGAACCTTTAGCGACCGTGTGCTGTCGCTAGGTCCAGCAAGTCACTGCCGCATGCAATGAAGCGCCCTCGACAATGTGTCTGACCTGCACCCGACTGGCAGCGGCGTCTTCAGTGCATCCAGCACGGTCTGCATCGCCGCAGCATTGTCGTGTGACGGACAGCGTCCATCGATCAGGTTCTGCAGATCCTCCCGGGTTCGGAACGACATGGCCCAACCGAGGGGTGGGTCGCGCCCGTCGTCAGCCGCACACATGCTGAAATGCGCAAAGACAGGCTCGATTGCCGCAGGGAAGCGGTGCCCCTCCGCTTTCAGGCTGTCTACCGCATCGGCAATGGTCTTGTTGGCCAGCACCCCGCGCGCGGTTCGGGTGTTCAGAAGGCCAAAAAGCGGCCCGAGCGCCTCGTTGGCCAACTGGTCGGGCCGGTCGGCCGTGCATCCCTCGGCATCCTTACCCGCGAATTTGCACCGGATCCGGTCCAGGAACTCTGGCCAACGCCCCGCCCCTTCCGGCCTGAGCGGCAGAAAGCCTTCCGCCTGTACCGGCAGATCGCGCTGCGAGAGGGTCGGATCACTCGATATCTGGATCAGGATTGGCCGCACCGCCACACCGCGTCGTTCAAAGGCTTTCACTGCGGCCCGGGCGATCTCGGCACTGGTCACCGCCCCGTAATTCTCGAAATAACCGCCATCCAGCACATGGCCCATCTCGGCCCTGTCGCTCGCGCGCACAAGGCGGCCTGCCGGGCTGACATAGGTGAAGCGCGCACTGTTGAGTGCCGCGACCCCCATTGGAACATCGTTTGCCACCACGTCATGCAGGTCGAACGCATCGAGGAAGACATCGGCCTCCACCTTTACATTGCTTGCGATCAGCCGCTTGCCGGTCTCCTGATGGGTTCCGTTCAGAAGCAGGATCGGGCGCCACGGGCTGCCGGTGGCCGGCGCCCCGGCGATCTGCAGGAACGCGCTGTCAAGCGAGCCGCGTTCGGGATCGCAGCCTTTCGCTGCTTCGCAAGCCTTCAGCCAGGCGGCGTTCCAGGCGTCGGTCAGGGCAGCACCCCGGTCAGGAAGAAACGCCACGGGAATGAAGCGTTGCACCAGATCGGGATAAAGCATGGCCGCCACGGTCGGGCCAAGAAACTCCGCCGAGAGTGTGTCGAGCATCTGTTTCCGGATCGTGCCGCCGCCGAGAGACTGGCATAATTCACCCGCCTTGGCAGCCAGATCGGCATTCAACGCCGTTGCATAGACCGCCGCACCGACGCTGCCGCCCGAAACACCGCTGACAGAAAAAACATGGCGCTCCACGCCCGGGCATTCCTGCTGCAATGTTCCCAGCACGACCGCTGTCCAATAGGCCGCACGCAGCCCGCCGCCGGCGGTCGAGATGAAGATGACGGGCCGTGCGGTATCTCCGCCACCGGGTGCCCGTGTCGGTGCATCCCCGCCGTTGGCATCAAGCCATGCGGCCACCGCTTGGTCCACGTCCGGGCGCGGATCGCTGAAGCCGGTGTCGGGATCGACCACGGGTACCCGGTGATTGTCGGCAAGCGGGCTGATCAGGGCAGCATAGACGATCAGGCAACTGATGATCGGAATCCCCGTCTCGCGGGATCGGAAGACCAGCGCGCTTCCGACCGGAACGATCTGCCCGAAAGCCAAAAAAGCGATCGCGGCCGCGCCGAACCACTGACCGATACCTACCGGCCAGAAGATGATCGCAAGCAGCATGGCGAGCGACAGCAAGAGCGATGCGAACAAGGTCCATTTCGAAATCGGCGCGAGGTCGGCAAAGACCAGCGGCCGTTCTGCGCCCCCCTTCGGATTGGCGCGCCCGGTCATGCCGAGACGCTCCGCCAGCGGAATGCGGATCACCAGTACGGTGACGAAGGCAAGCCCCGCCACCAACGTGATCGCCGCAAGATCGCCCATCTCGGCCAGCCACAGCGACAAGGCGGCAAAAAGGAACGCGGCGGCGGCATAAAGTCTTGGCGCCCATTTCCGTGCCGGGCTTGATTTACGGTGCCCCAGCCCGTCTTCAAGATAGAAGGCGATGCGGGCCCAGTACCACGCCTGAAACGCGAACCAACCCACCGCGACGAGGAATTTGACCATCATCCAGAAGGTCGAAACATCCTCATCCCGAAAGCGCAGTGCAAGTTCCCGACCCTGCGGGGTAAAAACCAGCAGAATGCCGCCCGCAAGAAGCGTGAAGGCGCTGAAGCGGCTCGGCCGGACGATGTCCCAAACCCGTCCCAACGGCCGCCAGAGCAAGCCGAGGATGCCGAAGACGAATGCGTCGATGGCGACAAGCAGTTTCCAGAAAAACCCGCCGATCCGGTCAAATACGGACATGATGAAAACACTCCGCCCCTAAAACAATCAGCGCCCGCGCGACGGCACGAAACCCTGACAACGCGCGACGACGGGCATCAATACCCCATCATAATACCATAAATTTGATTCTAGCGGGATGGAGTAACGGCGCGCGACGATGCGTGATCAGGTATACTTTGCCAGCAGCGCATCGCGCACAGAAGGCGTCACGAATTTCGACACATCGCCCCCCAACCGCGCGATTTCCTTCACGAGTTTCGAGGCGATGGCCTGACGCCGCGCATCGGCCATCAGAAAGACGGTCTCGATCGACGCATCCATCGCCCGGTTCATGCCGACCATCTGGAATTCATATTCGAAATCCGCGACAGCGCGCAGGCCTCGGACGATTACGGTCGCGCCCACATCACGGGCGCAATCGATCAGCAGATTCTCAAACGGATGGACGACGATCTCGCCGCCGGTCCCTTTCGTGATCTTGGCGCATTCGGCCTCGACCATTGCGACACGTTCTTCCAGCGAGAACAACGGCCCCTTGTCACGGTTGATGGCAACGCCGATCACCAGCCGGTCGACCAAAGCCATCGCCCGCTGAATGATGTCGGTATGGCCCAAGGTGATCGGGTCGAACGTGCCGGGATAAAGGCCGATGCGCATGGGTCAGTCTCTTCCTGACACGTTTCAGTCGAGCGCACGCAACAATATTGCGCGCCGGGATGCAAGCCCTCCGGCCCTCAATTGCCCATGATCATGCCTTCCAGCGCGTTCTTTTCCATCGCCAGTTCGGACATGCGGGCCGCGACCACGTCACCGATGGAGATGATGCCGACCATCTCCTCCGCGTCCATGACGGGCATGTGGCGGAACCGTCCGGCGGTCATCTTCTCCAACACGCTGTCGGCACTGTCGGTCGGCGCACAGGAGATCAGGTTGCGGGTCATCAGCGCGTCCACCGTATCGGTCAAGCAGACCGATCCGCGGCGACCGAGGTCGCGGACGATATCACGCTCGGAGAGGATGCCGAGGGGCTTCTTGCCATCGTCCGACACCACGACGGCACCGATCCGCCGTTCCGCCAGCAGCCGTGCCGCGTCAGCGATACTCGACCCCGGTTTCACCGTAATGATGCTCTGCTTGGGCTTGGACCGCAGAATCTGGTGAACCTGCATGGGCAACCTCCTGATCAAAAGCAACTTTCGTCCAGCGTCCCCTCGATCAGGCTTTCTGTCAAGCCAAGGCTTCAAGGCGGGCCACTTCGCGGCGGACGCCCTGCGCCAAAAGCTCTGCAAAGCGGTTAAGCCGCTCGACGCGGCGGTCGTCGGGGTGGCGTATCAGGTAGAAACTGCGGGTCAGCGAAACCTGATCCGGCAAGACCTTCACCAGACCTGGCGCGGCGGGCAGCGCGAAATCGTGGACGACGGCGATCCCTGCCCCGTTCCTCACCCAGTTAAACTGCACCGAGACCGAATTGGAGGCGAGCGTCACCGCCTCCATTCCCGCCTCGGACTGGTAGTCGAGTTCCTTGTCGAAGACGAGGTCCTGAATATAGCCGATGGTGCGGTGCTGCCTAAGATCGGAAAGCGTCCGGATCGGCGGATGGCGATCAAGATAAGCTCGCGAGGCCGCCAGATGCAGCTTGTAGTCGGTCAGCTTCTGCACCGTCAGATGGCCAGAGGCCGGCGGGCTGACTGCGATCGCCATATCCGCCTCGCGTTTCGAGAGGTTGAAGACGCGGGGCTGCGCGACGATCTGGACCTCCAGCCCCGGATGATCGGCACAGATACCTGCCACGATCTGCGGAAGAAGGTAGTTCGCACTGCCGTCCGGTGCGCCGATCCGGACCTGCCCGGTCAGGCCGCTGCCTTCGCTGCCCACCTCTTCCATCGCCTCGGCCACCGCCTGTTCGGCACGCCCCGCATGAGCCAACAGACGCTGTCCCTCGCCCGTCAGCGCATAACCCTGCGCCGAGCGGGAAAAGAGCCGGACGGCCATTGCCTCTTCCAGCCGCCCTATACGGCGGCCCACCGTAGCGGGGTCGAGCTTCAGAAGCTTTCCCGCCCCCGACAAACTTTCCGCCCGCGCCACGGCAAGGAATACTCGCAGGTCGTCCCAGTCCGCCATTGCCCCGCCTTGCGATTTTGCAAAACACCTTTGGGAAACTGCCCCTTTATCAAGCAAAATTGCAAGGGTATTGTGCCCGCGAAATCTTCGGGAGGTTTGTCATGAAAGAACTGTCACACTGGATCAACGGCGAGAACGTAAAAGGCAAGTCGGGCCGCTTCGCCGATGTCTTCAACCCCGCAACCGGCGAAGTCCAGGCGAAATGCCCGATGGCCTCGGCCGCCGAGACCGAGGCAGCCATCGCCAATGCCGCCGCTGCCCAGCCCGCTTGGGGCGCGACCAATCCCCAGAAGCGCGCACGCGTGATGATGGCCATGGTGGGCCTCATGAACCGCGACATGGACAAGCTGGCCGAGGCGCTGAGCCGCGAACATGGCAAGACCATTCCCGACGCCAAGGGCGACCTGCAGCGCGGTCTTGAAGTGATCGAGTATTGCATCGGCGCGCCTCAGATGCTGAAGGGCGAGTTCACCGACGATGCGGGCCCCGGCATCGACATGTACTCGATGCGCCAACCCCTCGGCGTCGTCGCCGCGATCATGCCTTTCAACTTCCCGGCGATGATGCCCCTGTGGCACGTCGGCCCCGCGCTCGCCTGCGGCAACGCGGTGGTATTGAAGCCATCCGAACGCGATCCCTCGGTGCCTTTGATGCTGGCCGAGTTGTTCGTCGAAGCGGGTCTGCCGAAGGGCGTCTTCCAGGTCGTCAACGGCGACAAGGAGGCGGTCGATACGCTCCTGGACAGCGAGATCGTCCAGGGTGTCAGCTTCGTCGGCTCCACCCCCATCGCACACTACATCTACAGCCGTGCCACCGCGAACGGCAAACGCGCCCAGTGCTTCGGCGGCGCCAAGAACCACATGATCATCATGCCGGACGCCGATATGGATCAGGCCGCCGACGCGTTGATCGGTGCCGGTTTCGGGGCCGCGGGCGAACGCTGCATGGCTGTTTCGGTCGCGGTGCCAGTCGGCGATGCGACCGCGGACAAACTGATCGAAAAGCTGGTCCCGCGGGTCGAGAAGCTTCGTGTCGCCCCCTATACCGACGGCGATGACGTCGATTTTGGCCCGGTTGTCACCCGTGAGGCGAAGGAACGCATCCTCGGCCTGATCAATTCCGGCGTGGAACAGGGCGCGGAACTGGTCGTGGACAACCGCGACTTCTCGCTTCAGGGCTATGAAAACGGCTTCTTCGTCGGCCCGCACCTCTTCGACAAGGTCACGACCGACATGGACATCTACAAGACCGAGATCTTCGGGCCGGTCCTGTCCGTGGTGCGTGCCAAGACCTATGAAGAGGCGATCGGCATGGCGATGGACCACGAATACGGCAACGGCACCGCGATCTTCACCCGCGACGGTGACACCGCGCGCGATTTTGCGCACCGGATAAACATCGGCATGGTGGGCATCAACGTGCCGATCCCGGTTCCGCTGGCCTACCACACCTTCGGCGGCTGGAAGAAGTCGATGTTCGGCGACCTGAACCAGCACGGGCCGGACAGCTTCAAGTTCTATACCCGCACCAAGACCGTGACGGCCCGCTGGCCCTCGGGCCTCAAGGAAGGCGGCGAGTTCCACTTCAAGGCGATGGACTGACCGTCACGCCGGGGGCTTCATTCTTCCCTTCGGTGCGGATGCAACAACATGGGCCGGGGGCAATTCTGTCTCCGGCCCTTTGATGTGCGGCTGGCTGGTCGCCGGGTGGCGCAATGCCGCAGCAAGTGCCCCGCGATGCTGGCGTGCTTTCACGCATTCGAAACTGCCTGCCCGGAAGGCGCGGCAAGCCTCGGGGCGGATGTCGTAGATGCCGCAGACCAGCCGCGCATCGTCCGTGCGTGCCAATTGTGCACAATGCCCGCCGCACATTTTCATGTAGCGGCGGCCGTCATGTTCATTGGTGAGGCTTTCGGGGATCGCCCTGCCCCGGTCATCGGAAAGAAGGGCGATATAGCGGTCATGCGTGCCGAAACAGCAGGCACCGCAGGTCGTGCAATCGAATGTGGAGGGGGACAATCATTGGACCCATGGCAGGCGCCGGTCCGTGCGGCACCATGCCGTCGGGCGTTGCGCCGACGCGGCATCTAGTCCTGGCCCCCAGGAACCGCAAGCCCTGAAATCTTGCCCCGAACGCCTACCTCTGCTCAACTGGCGAAAACCGTAGGGGGCGGCCTATGACCCAGCCTGATTTCACCATTGGGGTTGAAGAGGAATACCTGCTCGTCGACCGCGACACGCTCGCGCTGGCCGTCGCGCCCGAAGCGTTGATGTCGGCCTGCAAGGCCGAGATGGAAGGCCAGGTCAGCCCGGAATTCCTGCAATGCCAGATCGAGGTCGGGACGCGTGTCTGCAAGGATGTGGCCCAGGCGCGGGACGAGTTGCGCAAGCTCAGGGCCTGTGTGTCCCATAACGCCGCCAAACACGGGCTCGCACCCATTGCAGCGTCCTGCCATCCTTTCTCCGACTGGAAGGACCAGCACCATACCGACAAGGAGCGCTACAACGACCTGCGCCGCGACCTTGGCGGAGTGGCGCGGCGAATGCTCATCTGCGGCATGCATGTCCATGTTGGCATACCTGCCGAGGATATGCGCATCGACCTCGTCAATCAGCTCAGCTATTTCCTGCCGCACCTTCTGGCGATGTCGGCCTCCTCGCCGTTCTGGCAGGGGGACGATACGGGGCTGGCGAGCTACCGGTTAACAGTCTTCGACAATCTTCCCCGCACCGGCCTGCCGCCCAAATTTTCAAGCTGGGCAGAATACAGGCGCACGGTCGACGCATTGGTCCATATGAAGCTGATCGAGGATTCCTCAAAAATCTGGTGGGATCTGCGCCCTTCGGCCCGGTTTCCGACCATCGAAAGCCGGATCTGCGATGTGCAGCCGCGTCTGGAGATGACCTTGTCCCTGGCCGCCGCCACACAATGCCTGACACGGATGCTGTGGCGGCTGATGCGCAAGAACCAGCGCTGGCGGCACTACGACAATTTCCTTTTGGAGGAAAACCGCTGGCGGGCGCAGCGCTACGGGATCACGGGTGGGCTGATTGATTTTGGCCGACTTGAGGTTGTCGATTTTCCCACGCTGGTGGAGGAACTGATCGAAACGGTTGCCGAAGATGCCGAAACACTTGGATGCATGGCGGAAATCGAAGCCCTGCGCGGTCTTCCCGATACCGGCACCAGCGCGGACCGGCAGCGGGTTGTCTATGCCGATGCGATAGAGGCAGGCGATGACGGCACGTCCGCGATGCAGGCCGTGGTGCGAAGCCTGATTGATGAGTTTCACGCCGACCTTTGACCCGGCGTCAGATGCCGCAAAAGGAAAGGGAGGGGTCAACCCCTCCCTTACAATGTCAATCGATTGCGATCATGCGCGCCGACGGCGACCCGCAATGCTTAGGGCGCCAAGGCCCGCGATCAGCATCAGCGCGGCACCAGGCAGTGGCACCGGCGCGGGCGTGTTCACCAGGGATTCCGAACCACCATTGGCGAACCCCTGAACGTGAATGCCGACGCGCATCGATCCGGTCTGATCGCCGCCGAGGTTAAGTGCCGCGATTACGTCGCTGAAGGTCACGCCAGACACGAGATTCCAAACGATCGTAAGCCATTCGCCCGGATTCACGCCCATCGGTTGGGTTGGCGTATTGCTGTCAGCCGATGCGCCCGACGGGCTGACTGAGAAGCCGATCGTGTTTCCACCAGGCAGGTTGCCCGGGCTCGCGCCTTGCGAAAAGGACACGCCGGAAGACGACGTGATCGCCCCCATAGACGCAAGTGTTGACGCCTGATCGTCCCAGTAGACGTCCGTAATCGACGATGCCAGCGGACCGGAATTGTTGAACGTGAAGGATACCGTGCCGGAGCCGCTGTCGATGACATCCATCGTCAGTTGCGACTGGCCTGTGCTTGTATTGGTTGCGTTGTTCAACGTAACGCCGACAAAATTGAAGGTCGTGGCATGCGCTGCGGCCGACGCAACCACTGTTGCGACAGCCACGACGGCTGCCCGAAACACCTGATGAAACCCCATTCCACCCTCCAAGATGAGAGCCCACCACTCTCCGCCATATTTCTACCACATTTCCGGGCGCCATCCAGCGGAGAGTATTCCGGCGATACGCAATTAATGTTGCGTTAATCTTCACTTGTCGGATTTCGCACGCCCAGGAAACAATGTGGCAAAAACATGGTCAACCGCAGGTTTCGGCGGAAAATCACGACCACCCTCACTCAACCAAAAGGCAGGTTCTGCCGCGAATCGTCAGCTTTTCAGACGTGAGGCACCGTGCAGGGTCGTATTGCCTCAATGCCTATTTCCTCCTTGCAAAAGTTCGGTAACAGTTGGAATTTAACACTTGTTCAATTCAAGCCGTCGGGAGGGTTAAGTGGATTTCGAACTGAGCGAAGAACAACGGGCCATTTTCGATATGGCACGGGCCTTCGGTGCGGAAGAGATCGCGCCGAATGCGCGCGAGTGGGAGCGCGAGGGTACGATCCCCAAGACGCTCTGGCCGAAAGTGGCCGAACTGGGCCTCGGTGGCATCTTCGTCAGTGAAGATCAAGGCGGATCGGGCCTCACGCGGCTTGACGCAACGCTGGTGTTCGAGGCTTTGGCGATGGCCTGCCCTGCCGTGGGGTCGTTCCTGTCGATCCACAATATGTGCGGTGGCATGATCGACAAGTTCGGCTCGGACGAGGCCAAGGCGAAGTGGCTGCCGGGTCTCGTTTCCATGGAAACCGTCTTTTCCTACTGCCTGACCGAACCTGGATCGGGCTCCGACGCGGCGGCGTTGCGGACGAAGGCCGAGCGGACGAACGAAGGCTGGCGCCTCAACGGCGCCAAGGCCTTCATCTCGGGCGGCTCCTATTCGGATGCCTACCTGACCATGGTCCGCACAGGCGGCGATGGGCCAAAGGGCATTTCGGCAGTGATCGTCGAAGCCGGCACGCCCGGCCTCTCCTACGGGGCGCTGGAAGACAAGATGGGCTGGCGGGCGCAGCCGACCTCGCAGGTGCAATTCGACGATTGCGTGATCCCCTCCGACAACCTTCTGGGTGAAGAAGGAAAGGGATTTACCTATGCGATGGCAGGCCTTGATGGCGGGCGGCTGAACATCGCGGCCTCGGCGCTTGGCGGCGCACAGGCCGCACTTGACGCAACGCTTGCCTACATGGGCGAACGCAAGGCCTTCGGCCGCACCATCGACCAGTTCCAGGCGCTGCAATTCCGTCTGGCGGAACTGGAGGTCAAGCTGCAATCGGCGCGCACCTTCCTGCGTCAGGCGGCCTGGAAGCTGGACAACCGCGCACCGGACGCCACCAAGTTCTGTGCCATGGCAAAGCTTCTGGTCACAGACAATGCCTTCGACGTCGCCAATCAATGCCTTCAACTCCATGGCGGCTACGGCTACCTTGCCGATTACGGGATCGAAAAGATCGTGCGCGACCTGCGCGTGCACCAGATCCTGGAAGGAACGAACGAGATCATGCGGCTGATCGTCAGCCGTGCGATGCTGGCCGAGAGGGGCTGATGGCCGACATCCACATCCGCACGGAAGGGCGCGCAGGCCGGATCACGCTGAACCGGCCGCAGGCGCTGAATGCGCTGACCTATGCGATGTGCCTTGAGATCGACGCCGCCCTGAAGGACTGGGCCGGGGACGACGAGGTGGCGCTGGTCCTGATCGATGCGGAAGGCGACCGGGCCTTCTCAGCCGGGGGCGACATCGCCGAGATGTATGAGACCGGCAGGAAGGGCGACTATGCCTATGGCCGAAAATTCTGGGCCGACGAGTACCGGATGAACGCCCGCATCGCCAGCTATCCCAAGCCGGTGGTCAGCTTTCTGCACGGCTTTACCATGGGCGGCGGGGTCGGCGTGGGCTGCCATGGCAGCCACCGGATCGTTGGCGAAAGCTCTCAGATCGCCATGCCGGAATGCGGCATTGGCCTCGTGCCGGATGTTGGTGGATCATTCCTGCTGGCCATCGCGCCCGGACGATTTGGCGAATACCTTGGCACCACGGGCACCCGGATGGGTCCGGCCGATGCCATTCTTGCAGGCTTTGCGGATCTGTTCGTACCCGAAACCCGGTGGAACGACCTCAAGTCCCGGCTTGTGGAAGCGGGCGATGTGCAAATGATCCTGCGTCAGACCGCGCCCGCCCCTCAGGGACAACTGGAGGCCCTTCGCCCCCAGATCGACCGCCATTTCGGGGGCGAGACGCTTGGCGATATCGTACGGTCGCTGAAACACGACGACAGTGACTTTGCCGCGGGAGCCCTGAAGGTCCTGGACCGGGTCGCGCCACTTTCCGCCGCCTGCACGGTCGAGATGGTGCATCGCCTGCGCGGCAGCCCGTCCATGCGGCGCGCGCTGGAGATGGAATACCGCTTCACCTGGCGGTCGATGGAACATGCCGATTTCGTCGAGGGCATCCGTGCCGCGATCATCGACAAGGACCGCAATCCGCGCTGGCGCCATGCCGGGCCAGAGGCCGTGCCAACCATGGATGTGTCGCGCATGCTGATGCCGCTGGGCGAGAACGCACTGACCTTCGAGGAGGATTTGAGATGAAGATCGGCTTTATTGGCCTCGGGAACATGGGCGCGCCGATGGCGGCGAACCTCGTCGCGGCGGGCCATGACGTGACCGGCCATGACATCCACGCAGCCATGCCCGATGGCGTGGTGGCCGCAATCAGCGCGGCGGGCGCCGCCAAGGACGCGGATGTCGTCATCACCATGCTGCCCAACGGCGCGATCCTGCGGTCTGTGGCGGAAGAACTGATCCCGGCGATGAAGAAGGGCGCGGTCCTCTGCGACTGCTCAACCGTCGATGTCGAAAGCGCACGCGTCGTCGCCGAACAGGCGGCCGAGGCAGGTGTTCTGGCCATCGACGCTCCGGTATCTGGCGGGATCGGCGGGGCGGCGGCCGGCACGCTGACCTTCATGGCGGGCGGCTCGGACGCGGCCTTTGCCATTGTCAGGCCGCTATTCGACATCATGGGTCAGAAAGCCGTTCATTGCGGTCCTTCCGGTAACGGACAGGCCGCCAAGATCTGCAACAACATGATCCTCGGTGTCACTATGATCGCCACCTGCGAGGCCTTCGCTCTGGCCGACAAACTTGGCCTCGACCGGCAGAAGATGTTCGACGTGGTGTCCACCTCTTCGGGCTATTCCTGGACGATGAATGCCTATTGCCCTGCCCCTGGCGTGGGGCCGCAATCGCCAGCGGACAATGACTACAAGCCTGGTTTTGCAGCCGAACTGATGCTGAAGGACCTGAGGCTTTCCCAGCAAGCGGCGGAAGCGGCGGATGCGGATACGCCGATGGGCCAACTCGCCGCACTGCTTTACGAAAGCTTCGTGGAACGCGAAGATGGCAAGGGCATGGATTTTTCGGCAATGCTGCCGCGTTTCGAAAAGCGCCATCGCGGCTGATTTCCGCGCAGTGGCGGAGATGTGAGTCAGCTTTGGCGTAACGGTGGATTAAAGTAGGGGCAAGAATGTCCTCTTCAGGTGAGCTACATGAAACCCGTTCTCTTGCTCGCGGCACTTGGCCTTGCCGCCGCCACCCTGCCCGCCCACGCGGGAAACGGCTATTGCCCGCCGGGGCTTGCCAAGAAATCCCCCGCCTGCATTCCCCCCGGACAGGCGAAAAAATTTCAACGAGGCCCGCGCATCGGCGACCGGATCAGCGATTATCATTATCACCTGATCCGTTATCCCGACCGCTACGACCTGCCCCCCTTGCGTCGTGGCGAGCGGTATTATGTGATCGACGGCCAGATCCTGCGCGTCGATCAGGACACCTACGAGATCCTCGACTTCATCCGCGCGGCCGCATCGCTGCTCGACTGAACAGCTACCGATCAGGTTGCCGATCATGAACGGCTGGACACCGGACGCGGCGGGACTGGAGGCGCTTGAGACGGCGGCACGCACGAGGCTTGATGCCTTGCCAACGATGCACCTCAACCGCGGCACGCCGCTCTTCTATCCCGGTGACAGCGCGAAAGGCTTTGTCGTCGTGCTGGAGGGCAGGGTCGAGGTCTTTCTGACCGGCCCCACAGGACGCGATATCCTGCTCTACGCGGTCGAACCCGGCGGTTCCTGCGTGCAGACGACGCTCGGACTTCTTGGCGGCGAGGCCTATTCCGGCGAGGCGGTAGCCGCGACCGACTGCCGTATCGTGCTAATCCCGAAACCCGATTTCCTGACACTCATGGATGGCTCCGCCGCCTTCCGGCGTTTCGTCTTCACCGCCTTCGCGGTCAGGATGCAGGGCATGTTGCATGTGCTGGAGCGGGTGGCTTTCCAGCGGATCGAAAGTCGGCTGGCGCAGGCGCTTCTCGACCGGGCCAATGGCGACCTGGTGCAATCGACGCATCAAGAACTCGCGACCGCCATCGGCTCAGCGCGCGAGGTCGTGTCGCGTCGTTTGGAAGCGTTTGGCAAATCCGGCTGGGTGACAACGGAACGCGGGGCCGTGCGCATCGCTGACGCCCCCGCCCTGCGGCGACTTGCCGCAGCGGTCGAGTAATGTGACCACGTCACAGACCCGACACCCCCGCTCTGGCAGAATTCCTCCATCGCAAGTGGGGCGCATGACGCCTCGGACTGAGGAGAAAAGCATGTTCAAGACCAATGTCGGCGGTATCGACCGCGTGATCCGCATCCTGTTGGGTATCGCCCTTCTGGCCTGGTGGTTCTTTGCCCCAGGTATGGGGTTGCGCTGGGTGCCACTGGTGCTCGGGCTTGTCGCGCTGGGGACCGGTCTCATGTCGACCTGCCCGCTCTACTCGCTCTTGGGGATAAACACCTGCCCGCTGAAGAAGGTCTGAGCGATCGAACGCGATCCGGCGGAGGCTCCGTTTCGGGATCACTCCGCCGCGACGCGGCGAGGATTCAGCATAGGTGCAAGGTAACGGCCGGTATGGCTGGCCTCCACTTTCGCCACGTCCTCGGGTGTCCCGGTGGCCACGATCCGTCCGCCGCCATCGCCGCCTTCGGGGCCGATATCGATCAGCCAGTCGGCCGTTTTGATTACATCCAGATTGTGTTCGATCACCACTACGGTGTTTCCCTGCTCCACGAGTTCGTGCAGCACTTCCAGCAGTTTTCGAACATCTTCGAAGTGCAGACCGGTCGTCGGCTCGTCCAAAATATACAAAGTCCGACCAGTCGACCTGCGCGAGAGTTCCTTTGACAATTTCACCCGCTGTGCCTCGCCACCGGACAAAGTCGTCGCCTGCTGGCCGACCTTGATATAACCAAGACCGACCTTGACCAGCGCGTCCATCTTTTCCCGGATCGCCGGAACGGCAGAGAAGAAGCTTTGCGCATCCTCCACGGTCATC
>JAUIDM010000347.1 GCA_030428915.1 Alphaproteobacteria bacterium
CATCGCCACGAGCTTGTCTATCAGGGCATTGGCACCGATCAGTTGCAGATCGACCGCGCCCAGAGGCTTTGGCATGCCCGCGCTGTTGTCGAAGGTCAATGCGCCGTTTCCGGTCAATTCCGCGCCGACGGCCGAAACCTTCAACTCATTGATATCAAGTGCATTCAGCTCTCCCGGAGGGGTGCTGCCGATTGCTTCGGCTTCCTTCGGGTCGAGGATGTTGACCAGCAGTTTCGCTGCCCCGGAAAGATCGAGGATCAGCGTTGCCGGATCGCGGGGCAGTTGCGATGTGGGGTCGAACATGCCCCACAGACCTTCCGAAACCTCCAGATCGACGACCTTCAGCAACAGGCCAAAAGGTTGCGCCTCTTCGCCCTTCGTGACGGGCATCGCAAGATTGAAGGCGCTCTCCGCCATCGACAGGTCGATAGGTAGCGGGAAAGACGACACCTGAACGGCAACCTTCGCCTCTTTACCGGTGCCGCCATAGGACATTCCGTCGGCCGACATCGCGAAATGCAACGTACCGCCGCCACCCGTCGACTGGGCGTGCATGTTGTCCTTTTCGTCTGCGAAATCCATGACATAGCCGCCGCCGGTATAGGCAAAGTTACCCGCCATGGCGACGCCCGCCTGAAGCGCGTCATGCATGTTCGTCATGTCGACACCGCCCGGAATGGTCACGTCGGATGTTCCCGAAAGACCGGTAAGCGAGCCCGAGGCCGAAAACGTGCCCTTGCCCTCCGGATCCTTCGCAGTCACCGCGAAATCGAGCTTTTCGGCACTCATGTCCGAAACGACCTTGCGGCCCTCGCCCGACGTCATGCGGTAGCTGCCGCTGTTGCCGGAAAGCGTCGCGCTCATCTTCAAGGGAACGGACGCATCATCCACCGTCACCCCGTCCATGGAAAAGCCCATTTCAGGCGCGGTAAAGTCATACACAGTGTCGTCGGCGCTGCCGGACACGATCATCGCAAAGCCCGAATGGGTGACCTGCATCCCCATATCGACGGCCTCGCCGCTTTCGGGTTTGGTGGTGACCGTAACCGGGACCTCCTCGGACATGGTCATCTCCACCCGTCCGTCGCCAAGCTCCTTCAGCCGGATTTCCGCGACCGAGGCTTCGAATCCACCCTCGGGCATTTCGTTCTTGAAGACGGCGTCGGTGATGACGAGCGTATCGCCCTGCATGTCCTTCGACCCGGCCGTGACCGTCTGGCCAAGGTCGGTGTAATAGTCGGCAATGCCCTGCCAGACCTCTTCGGCGCTCACATCGGCCTGCACGGCCGACGTGGAAAGAAGAAGGGCGATCAGTGCGCCCGAACCGGACAATTTTTTCATAGATAAGCCTGCCTTGTTTTCAAACTCGCCCACAACATCCTGCCGCCGGTCGGCGGGGTCAAGGGCCGACAGGGGATGGAATTCCACCGTCCATGGCTGTTAAGGGGAACAATCGGGCGATTTAATGGCGGTTTTGCAATGATCAGGCTGGAAAAGACGGATGGTCTGTGGCGGGTCACGATCGCGCGACCGGAAAAGGCGAACTCGCTGACCCGCGCCATGTTGCAGGAGCTCGCGGAGATTGCCGAGGCCGCCGGCACCGAGGATGCGCGCGCCTTGATGCTGACCGGTGAGGGCAAGGTCTTTTCCGCCGGTGCCGATCTGGACGATGCGCGCGCGGGCCTTGCGACCGACCCGGTATGGGAGCGCCTTTCCGGTGCCATCGCCGTCCTGCCCTGTCTGACCATCGCGGCGCTGAATGGCACAGTTGCGGGTGGTGCGTTCGGCATGGTGCTGGCCTGCGATCTGCGGATCGCGGTGCCCGGGGCAAAGTTCTTCTACCCGGTGATGAAGCTGGGCTTCCTGCCGCAGCCCTCCGACCCACGCCGCATGGCCAGCCTGATCGGCCCTGCCCGGGCCAAGATGATCCTTATGGCCGGCGCGAAGGTCGCGGCGGATGAGGCGCTGGGCTGGGGACTCGTGGACCGGATCGTTGCTCCGGAGGAGTTGGAAACAACGGTTGCGGACCTGACCGCCGATGCCCGCGCCGCGCATCCTGATCATGTCGCAGGGATCAAGCGCCTGTTCACCTGATCCGCCCTAGCGCCTCCGCCTTGGGCCTGGAATGCGGGACCGGAAACCGGGCGGCCGCGAGGCCACCCATTTCGCGAACTTCGCAAGTCGCGGATGGGCGCAAAGGGCCTCCATTGTTGGATAACTGCGTGCGAGGTCCGTCTCGCTCAGCGTCGCGTGGATCTCGGCGTGGCAGATGGCGTGCAAAAGCACCGTTGGCCCGCCCTTTCCACCCCTCACCTTCGGCACAAGGTGATGACGGCTTTGCGCGACATCTGGCGGGATCGGGCGGCCACAGAGCGGGCAGATCGGATCGGGTGCTTGTGTCATGACGGGTTTCTTGCCACAGGATGGAATGAGCGACCGGAAGGGGCAAGACCGAAATGGATGAACAACCAGAGATCGTCGCCAAGGCACTTGAATATGTCGATCAGGGTTGGGCCATCGCCTATGACTGGGCCACCAGCCCGGCCGCCTGGTCGCAGCTTGCCCTTCTGGTGGCCTCTTGGCTGATTGCTGTCGTCGTTGCCAGGAAACTGGGGCTGAAGATTGCGAGTTTCGTAGCCCCGCCGACAGGTGCAAAAGGCCCCTTCGCGATCCTGCGCAGATTCATTCTGCGGTTCCTGCCCCTGTTGTTGCCGCTTCTGGCCTACGGCTTCACCGCTATCGGCGAAAGCGTCACCCGGTCGCTCTTCGGCTCTGGCGCTGTCATCGCCTTCGGCAAGCGTGTCTTCCTGTTCATCGCCGCCCGAGTCTTCGTCGGCAAGGTCATCAGCGATCCGTTCCTTAAATTGCTGGGCCGCTATGTGCTTATCCCGGTGGCGGCACTGTACGTGCTTGGCCTGACCGACGAGGCCGCGGCTTGGCTTGAAAGCCTGACAATCGAACTTGGCAATATCAGCTTCTCAATGATGGCGCTCATCCGTGGCGCTATTGCGGGCAGCCTTCTCTTCTGGCTCGGCTCATGGTCGAACCGGCGCAGCGCAGACTATATCAAGGCGCAGGAGGAGCTGCGCCCCGCAACCCGCGAACTGGCGGCCAAGGCGGCGGAGATCGCGATCTTTGGTATCGCGTTCCTGCTTCTCTTGAACATCATGGGGATCGATCTGACCACGGTCGCCGTCCTAGGCGGTGCGTTGGGCGTTGGCATCGGCCTCGGCCTGCAACAGATCGCGGCGAATTTCATTTCGGGCATCATCCTTCTGGTCGAGGGTCAAACCACGGTTGGCGATTACGTCGAACTGGACGGTGGGGAGGCCGGAACCATCGTCAAGATGACCGCGCGCGCCTGCATCCTTGAAACCTATGACGGTAAGTGGATCGTCGTGCCGAACGAGCATTTCATCACGACCCGCGTGGTCAACTATTCCGATCAGGGCAGCGCCAACCGCTACGAGGTCGCGTTTTCGGTTAGCTATGACACCGATATCAACACCGTGCCCGAAATCATCACCAAGGCCGTCGCGGCCCTGCCCTTCGTCCTGTCGAACCCCGAAGGTCCGGATTGCGAGCTGAAGGCCTTTGGGGAAAGCGGAATCGATTTTGGCGTCGAATACTGGGTCTCCGGTATCGATGACGGGCGCAACAAATATGCCAGCCAAGTGCTGTTCGCGATCTGGAACGCCCTCAAGGATGCCGGGATCACGATCCCTTATCCGCATCGCGTCGTCGAATTGAAAGGCGGGATGCCCGCGTGACCGATGCGCTTGTAGTCGGCGCGGGCCCGGCCGGGCTGATGGCGGCCGAGGCAATGGCGGCGGCCGGACGTCAGGTGGTGATCTGCGAGGCGAAGCCCAGCCCGGCACGCAAGTTCCTGATGGCGGGCAAATCGGGACTGAACCTGACGAAAGACGAACCCTTTGATGCGTTCATTGCACAATATGATGCCGGATGGCTGAGCCCGATGCTGGAGGCATTCGGCCCGGCCGAGGTCATGGATTGGGCGCGCGGACTTGGGCAGGAGGTGTTCTCTGGGTCCACAGGCCGGGTTTTCCCCGAGGCGATGAAGGCGTCGCCCCTGTTGCGTGCCTGGCTCGCGCGGTTGGGCGGTGCGGACGTGGAGTTGCGTAAGCGGTGGCGCTGGGTGGGCTTCGAGGGTGACGGATTCGCCATGGAAACCCCCGAAGGACGGCAGGTTCTGCATCCTAAAGTGACCGTTCTGGCATTGGGCGGTGCAAGCTGGGCGCGGCTTGGATCGGATGCGGCATGG
>JAUIDM010000348.1 GCA_030428915.1 Alphaproteobacteria bacterium
TTCAGCACGAAGGCAAAGCCGAACAGGATGCCCCAAAGCCAGGCAATCGTCACCCATTCTACCGTCCACAGCACCGGCCATCCCAGCACGTAGCGAAAGACGATTTGCAGCAGGAAGACGACGAACATCGACAGAAGCAGGGCGGCAGTCAGATGGTTGCCCCATCCTCCGATCCGGTCTGCAAGGGCATAGACGCGGTTCATGTGCGATGTCCTGAAATCAAGAGCAGGGGGTGGACCTTGGCAGTTGCCCCGCCAAGGTCCCGTGGTTGGACCTTAGCGGCCGTAGGAGACGATGGCGTCGAACAGTCCGTCCGGCCAATCCGCGTCCTGGCCCTCGGCGGCATACACAGCCTTCACGTTTGCCACGAAGGCATCGAGATCCGGCGTGTAGATCACCATGCCGTTGGCGGCCATGTCGGCCTCGAGCTCGGCTTCCTGGGTCAGCGTGATCTGGTCGAGGGCCGCCTCGAAATTGTCGGCGCAGCCCTGAACGGTCGCCTGCTGGTCCGGGGTCAAGGAGTTCCACTTGTCCAGTGAAATGGTGAACAGGTTTGACGCGACCAGGTGCGCAGTCTTGCCGATGTGGTTGATGACCTCGTCGAACTTCATCGACCGGGTGGCAGGAAAGCCGTTGTCCTGACCGTCAATCGCCCCGGTCTGCAGCGCGGTATAGACCTCCGTGAAGGGAACCGGAACGGTGGTTGCGCCCATGGCGCGACCGACGAGCTGCCAGCCTTCGCCGGGCGGCATGCGAAGTTTCACGCCGTTCAGATCGGCCGGCGTCATGATCGGCGCATCGCCTTTGTAGCCCAGATGCCGCGCACCGATATAGGGGAAGGCGAGGATCTTGACGCCAACTTCGCTTTCGATCTCGGCCAGCATGTCGTCCAGCAGGTCGCTGTTGTAGACAGCGCGCATGTGCTCGTAGTCGCGGAACAGGAACGGGGCACCCAGCACCTTGGTCGACGGAACCTGGTTGTAGAAGTCGAAGATCGCGAGGTTGCCCATGTCGAGGTTGCCGCGCTGCATCGCGGTCAGTTCGGTGCCTTGGGCAAAGAGCGTTGCTCCATGGTAGGACTGGAAGGTGAAGCCATCGCCCAGGCATTCGCCAAAGGCCGACCGCAAGGTCGCGGTCCGGATGTCGCCTTCCGCAACCGTGTCCGAGTAGATCAATTCAACGGACTGGCCCATCGCCATCGATGCCGTCAAAGCAAGGGCAGCAACGCTGCCGGTCAGTGTGAAACGCATGGTGGTCCTCCCTTGGTGCGTTTACGTGCCGGGCGATCCGGCGGGTGTCGGGGCAATAGCGTCGAACGTTGCCCGCATCCGAGCTGGGTTCGGGGCAATGCCCGTGAAGAGCTCAAAGGCACGGACGGCCTGAAAAACGGCCATGCCCGAGCCATCCATCGTGCGGCAGCCGCGCGCACGGGCGGCCGCCAGAAGCTCGGTTTCGAGCGGGAAATAGATGATGTCGGCAACCCAGTGGCGCGGTTCCAGCAAATCGACCGGGATCGGCGTCCCGGGCAGAGATGCCATGCCTACGGGGCTTGCATTGACGATCCCGTCGGCAGAAGCGGCCGTGGCTCCCGGTTCCGTGGAGACCCGCACCTTCTGGCCGCGTGTGCGAAGAACCTCGGCAAGGGCCTCGGCCCGTTCCAGCTGCACGTCCTGGATCAGAAGGGTTTCAACCCCGAGATCGCAAAGCGCATGCGCCACCGCCCCCCCTGCGCCACCCGCCCCAAGCAGCAAGACTGTTCCCCGGGGCGCATTGGGCAAACCGCGGCGGAAGGCCTCGGAAAAGCCCCAGTAATCGGTGTTGTGGCCAAACCGTTTGCCGTCTCGGAACACGACCGTATTCACGGCCTGAACGGCGCGGGCCGCCTCGGAAAGCTGATCGAGGTGCGCCAGGGCGGCCTGCTTGAACGGATGGGTGATGTTGACGCCGCGCAGCCCGTCAGCCAGTGCCTGATCCAGCATTTGGGCGATCGTCAGGTCAGCACCAAGCGCGGAGTCGCGCAGCTCATAGGTATAGGACAGACCCTGTGCCGCGCCCTCGCGACGATGCATTTCCGGCGTTCGCGACAATTGGATGCCGTGTCCGATCAGGGCGACCTTGAGGGTGTCGGTCAAACCGCTACGGCCGGCAGATGCAGGGATCTGCGTGTCAAATTGCGCCATGCGGCCCTCCCACTGTCCGGATCGCGGCTCGCGATTCCTCCCCGGACACAGGATGTTTGAACCGGTTCGTACAAACTGTCAACGGACTTTTAACTAGACAGTTCAATCCGAGTTCGTCTAGGTAGTACGCAACGCGCTACCTGGCGAGGAGCCCCGTAAATCATTGCCAAAGATCAACAAATCAACGGAGTCTGCGCGACGGGACCCAGAAGGCGTACGCAACGACATCCTGACCACCGCCAGCGAGGTCTTTGCCGAAAGTGGCCTGTCGGGCGCGCGCGTTGACGAGATCGCGGCGCGCACCCGGACGTCCAAGCGGATGATCTACTACTATTTTGGCGACAAGGACGGCCTGTACAAAGCGTGTCTGGAAGCGGCCTATGCCAAGGTGCGCGAAGGCGAGAGCGCGCTGGACCTGAGCGGCCTATCCCCGGACGCCGCCCTTGCCCGCATCGTGGCCTTCACGTTTGACCACCATCGCCAAAACCCGGACTTCATCCGGCTGGTGATGATCGAGAACATCCATGACGCGGGTTACCTGACCACGTCCGAGGTGATCCAGTCGCAGAACAACACCGCCATCGAGAAATTGTCGGACATCATCCAGCGCGGCCAGCGACTGGGTATCTTCCGCGCCGATCTCGACCCGGTCGAGCTGCATTGGCACATCAGCGCGCTGAGCTTCTTCAACGTGTCGAACAAACCGACGTTTTCCGCACTCTTCGGCGGCGCGATCTATTCGGAGGCGGGACAGGCCAGCCTGCGTGACCAAGCCGTCGAGATGATCCTGCGCTACGTTCAGAACCCCAAAGGCCCCTCCCGATGATCAATCCTCAGCTTCACGCCTTTCTGGACCGTTGGGCCCGGGAATGGGCGACGTTGAAACCCGACGCCACACCGGCCGACCGCCGCGCCCATTTCGAGGTCGTCGCCGCAAACATGCGACTTGAGACACCCAGGGACATAACAACTGAAGCGGAGCATTGGATCGAAAGCAGCCACGGCCCCGTGCGCGTGCGCGTCTTTCGGCACCAGGATAGCGGCGCACAGCCTTGCTTGATCTACATGCATGGCGGTGCGTGGATGCAGGGCTCCCCCGAAACGCATTGGGACATCACGGCCCGGCTCGCGTCCTGGAACCGCCAGACCGTGATCAGCGTCGATTATGCCAAGGCCCCCGAAAATCCCTTTCCCGCCGCCTTGGAACAAGTGATCGCAGTCACGCACTGGGTGCATGACAATGCCGCTGATCTGGGCGTTGATCGCGCGCGCGTGGCGATCGGCGGCGATAGTGCAGGGGCTAACCTGGCGGCAGTGGCCGCCTTGGAACTGCGCGGCGTGGTCCCGCTGATCGGACAGCTCCTGGTCTACCCGCCCTGCGATTTCGACCGCACGCGTCCGTCTTACATCGAAAACCCCGATGGCCCCCTGATCAAGCCCGATGGCAAGGTCGAGGCGCTCTACTGCCCGAACCCCGAGGATCTTGATGGCCCCCGCGCCTCGCCGCTCCACGCGGCGTCGCATTCCGGATTGCCGCCCACATTCATTGCCGTGGGAGAACATGATCCGCTGCGGGACAGCGGCGTGGCCTACGCCGAAGCGTTGGAGAAGGCCTGTGTGCCCGTCGTGCTGGATCCCGGCCAAGGGCTGATCCACGGCTACCTGAGGGCGATGGATTATTGCGAGGATGCGATGAGAAAGCTGCGCGGCATGGCCGACTGGCTGGCCACGCAGAACGCCGCCGGATGAGCCCGGTGCCCCCCGGCCTGACCTTTGTCTTCCGGATCGAGGCCGAGATCGACCACCCCCGCAGCGCCGGACCATCGGCCCATGGCGAACGCCTGCATATTCCTATCTTGGGCGGGCAGGTTCGGGGGCCAAAGCTGCAGGGACGAATTCTGCCGGGCGGGTCCGACTGGCCGGTGATCGGGCCAGATGGCAACAGCCGGATCGAGGCGCATTACACGATAGAGGCGGAAGAAAGCACGCTGATCTACGTGGTCAACAAGGCGATCCGCGTGTCGTCGCCCGAGGTCACCGCTCGTCTGCGCAGCCGTCAGCATGTCTTGCCAAGCGAGTATTACATG
>JAUIDM010000011.1 GCA_030428915.1 Alphaproteobacteria bacterium
GAATAGACGCTCGACTGATAGGTCGGCTGGTAGCGCGGCTCCTGATAACGGGCTGGCTGCGAATAGGTCTGGCGCGGGGCCTGGTATTGCGGCTGGTAGGACCGCTGGGCGGTGGCCTGCGCCCGGCGTTTCTTGTTGTTGTTCATGATCACGGCACCGGCAATAGCAGCAGCGGAAAGGCCAAGGAGAAGGTTCTGTTCCTTCTCGCTCCAGGCATTCGCGGGAACAGCGGTGGCCGAGATCATCGACAAGGACGCGACAGCGGCGATGGCGGTCTTACGGATGTTAAGCAGCATGGGTCGAACTCCTGACGGGTGATTTGCTGCCGTGGATCATGACCGTCCGGACCGATGATAAGCAAAATCAGGGATATGTTAGCCGATAACCGACTACACGTAGCGCGATCAGGCGCGCTCCGCGTCATGTTTGCACTGCGGCCAAGCATCTGTTTTCAGGTCGGTTTTCGCGATGTTTAATAGCCTTGGCGGATCCAGTCCGAATAATCGGTTGAGGGCGGCACCAGCTTCGCTCGTTCCGTGATCGCGGCACGGCGGCGGCGTTCGTCCATCTCAACCTCGTCCACAAGCCCGCCGAGATCGTCGAGGTATTCCGGCAAGAGCCCCGATTTAACCAGCCGGATATCCAGCGGCATGTCGGGCTGAATCAGCGTGGCGAGTTTGTAGACCGTCGTCGTGCAATTGTCGGTAATTGTATTGTAAAAGGCAGGCTGTTCAGCCAGCGTATCACCAAGAGCGATATAGGTCAGAAACATCTTCCGCTCGCGCTCGGGGTCGAGCTTGATCGGAAATATCCGCACATCCTCGCCCCGATGATTTGTGCGCAGCTTGATGATGTCGCTTTCCTCCGCTGCGATCAGCACCAGCTCGAACTTGCGGAAGAAGCCGCCGAGGATCTCGAATTCCTCATCCACTTCGCGCCGGATCTCGACAGAGAAGACGACGCGTTGGCCGTCGGTAAAGCCGAAGCTGACCAGAAGGTGGGCAATATCGGGATTGTCCCAGACCGAGGTGAACATGTCGATCGTGTCAAGCTTATCCAGGTCATAGTGGCGCGTGACCCAATGCTCCTCCGCGTTGGCTGCATCCTGCCATTCAAAGGCACGGACATTGTAGAGCGTGACACGGTTGCCCTCGACCCGCGCCGTGACACCATGGGCGACATCGGCCGCCCAGTCGCGGTCATTGCTTGGCTGGATCGTGTGATACCAGACACCCGCGACGAGGGCGATCAGGGCAAGCCCAACCCACCCCGCGCGCCGCGAGCGAACGCGTAACCCGATCGCGGCAAGCGCAGCCATCCCCAGAAGCGCTTCCAGCGTGAGGCGCTGCGCCCCCGCGAATTGCACCCATATCGCAGCTGCGGCAAAGCCTGTCGTTGCGGCGAGAACGAGGCCGAAGACGGCAGGGCCGAAGGACTTGGCGATGCGACGGCCTGATCTAGAACGGGTCATGGTCATGTCTCCTGGGGAAACGCGTCGCCGGGCGGACCCGGCGGGCGCAGAGATCAATTGCTGGACGTCGCTTCCATCAGAAGACGCTCGGTCCGGGCTTCATCCAGCTTGTTGTGCAGTCGCTGGGTTTCCTCGCTGTCGCGGAAAGATTTCGTGATGGACACGGTGGCTGAGACGAGCATCAGCGCGGCCATGGCATAAAAACCCTTTGCGGCAAAGCTGGCTTCAAGGAAGTAGATACCGCCGGCCATCATCACGGCCGAAACGCCGAAGTTGATGTAGTTGAAGAAGGTGAAAGCGGCGGTGGATTTCTGCGCGATGTAATCGGTCATTGTCTTGCTCCTTCTTAGGTCGCGAACATCGTTCATAAGTATGGCTTAACCCATACATGAACGATGTTCAAGAATAATGTGAACAGTGTTCAGTAAACAGTGAAGAGCGACCAAGGAAACAGTTACCGCCAAGCGGCAAACGAAAAAAGGCGGAGCATGTGACATGCCCCGCCCCGGATTGTGCTGTGTATCGGATCAGACCGACAGGCAGATGTATTTCATTTCCAGATAGTCCTCGACGCCGTGATGGCTACCTTCGCGGCCAAGGCCGGACTGCTTGACGCCGCCGAAAGGCGCAACCTCGGTCGAGATCAGGCCGGTATTCACGCCGACCATACCGTATTCCAACCCTTCCTGCACCCGCGTGATGCGGCCGATATCGCGGGCATAGAAATAGCTCGCCAGCCCGAAGATCGTCGCATTCGCCAGCTTGATGACCTCTTCTTCCGTCTCGAACTTGAAGAGAGGCGCGAGAGGTCCAAAGGTTTCCTCGGTCGACACTTTCATCTCGGGCGTGATGCCGGTGACGACAGTGGGTTCAAAGAACGTGCCGCCAAGAGCATGCCGCTTGCCACCCGTGACGACCTTGCCACCACCCGCGAGCGCATCGGCGATATGCTCTTCCACCTTCTCGACGGCCGCCTCGTTGATCAGCGGGCCGGTGGTAACACCGTCCTTCAGTCCATCGCCGACATTGAGCTTCTTGACCGCCGCTGCGAGTTTCTCGGCAAAGGCGTCATATACGCCGGCCTGAACATAGATGCGGTTTGCGCAGACGCAGGTCTGACCGTTGTTGCGAAACTTCGAAATCATCGCCCCCTCGACCGCCTTGTCGAGATCGGCGTCGTCGAAGACGATGAAGGGGGCATTGCCGCCCAGTTCCATCGAGCACTTCATGACCTGATCGGCAGCCTGACGCAGCAGGATGCGTCCCACTTCGGTCGAGCCGGTGAAGGTCAGCTTGCGGACCGCGTGGTTCTCGCAGAACTCTTTGCCGATGGCCGAGGACTTCTTCGATGTGATGACCGAGAAGACACCCGCCGGCACGCCCGCGCGTTCAGCCAGAACCGCCATGGCCAGTGCCGAAAGCGGTGTCTCGGCAGCGGGCCGCGCCACGAAACCGCAGCCGACGGCGAGCGCCGGGCCTGCCTTGCGCGTGATCATCGCATTCGGGAAGTTCCAGGGCGTGATCGAGGCCGCGACCCCGATCGGCTGCTTTATCACCGTGATGCGCTTGTCGCGTTGGTGGCCGGGGATCGTCTCGCCATAGATCCGCTTGGCTTCCTCGGCAAACCATTCGATGAAGGACGCGCCATAGACGACCTCGCCCTTGGCCTCTGCAAGGGGCTTGCCCATCTCGGCCGTCAGGATCGCGGCAAGGTCGTCAGCATTCTCGACCATAAGGTCGTGCCATTTGCGCAGGATCGCGGCGCGCTCCTTGCCGGTGCGGGCGGCCCACTCATGGCGCGCACTGTCGGCGGCGGCAATTGCACGCGCAGTTTCGGCGCGGTCGAGATCTGGCACGGTGCAGATCACGTCGCCACGCGCGGGGTTGATCACCTCGAAGGTCGCGCCGTCATCGGCATCGATCCATTCACCCGCGACATAGGCCTTGGTCGCCAAGAGCGTCGGATCTTTCAGAAGCGCGCGAAGGTCCGTGATGGAATCGAGCATGGGAATCTCCTTTCTCAGAGCCGGCCAAGCCGGGACGGTCGTTGTTAAGCCCGCCGGGGGGCGGAATGCAAACTTAAAATATTCAGCACCCGCAGAAAATTTTGATCGCCCGCGCGGCCGGCGCGTCAGCGGTGCTTTCCGTTGCAAATGGAGCCAAAGCGGGCGATGCATGGCGGCGGGGAGACTATCATGCGCTACGACGACGCCTTTGCGAATGGCAAATATATCGAGGGGGGCGAAGGCTATCCGCCACGCTGGGCGGACAAGGCCGCGCGGTTCCGAGAGTCGATGGGCGCACGTGCACGGCTGTCGCTGCCCTACGGCGCAGGAAAGCAGAACTGGTTCGACCTCTATCTGCCCGAGGCAAAGCCCGAAGGGCTGGTTGTCTTCATCCATGGCGGCTACTGGCGCGCCTTCGGGCCTCGCGATTTCTCCCATCTCGCCGCTGGGGCCGTCGCGCGCGGCTGGGCCTGCGCCATGCCCGCCTATACGCTTGCGCCCGAAGCAAGGATTTCGGCCATCACCGCAGAGATCGCCGCAAGCCTGCCCGTGCTGGCGGCCGACGTGGCGGGCCCAATCGTCCTGACCGGCCATTCGGCAGGTGGGCACCTGGCCGCGCGTATGGTCTGCCGCGATATCGTGCTGCCCGATGAGATTGCCAAGCGCCTTACCCTATCCGTGCCGATCTCCCCCCTTACCGATCTGCGCCCGCTTATCGAAACGACAATGAACGAGGATTTTCGGCTCGACCGCTTCGGGGCCTCGGCTGAAAGCCCGGCGCTTCTGCCGCGACGCTCAGGCATTCCGGTTCACGTCTGGGTCGGCGGAGCCGAACGGCCCGCCTTCCTCGATCAGGCAAGACGGCTCGGCAATGCATGGGCCTGTCCAGTGACGATCGATGCAGGGCGGCATCATTTCGACGTGATCGAGGGGCTGGAAAGACCTGACGCGCCTATGATGGCGGTGTTGATCGGATAGACACCATCCCTGTCCTCCCTCTCGGCAAGGGAAACGGACCGGCCGGGAACAGCCCCATTTTGATATGGCAATCAGATCAGGTCAGGTCGTCCGCGCGCCGCCCGTATGGGATGAGTTCGGGGCTTTCGGCGTCAACCTGCCCCCCGCTCCAGTCACCGAACCAGCGCTCGACCTCCAGGCCCGCTTCGGCGATCTGGCTGGTCAATTCATCCAGGTCGGGAAAGGCGATCCGCGAGGTGGCGCGGTATTCCCGCCCATCAACAGAGGTCCTGTATACCGTTTCGTAGGTCACGATCCGATACGTGGCATCCCAGCACACATCATTCCACGCCTCGACCTGCCCAATCTGTGGATCATTTAGAATCCGGCGTGACAGGTCTGGACGCCAGTCCTCCCATTCCCTCAAGCGCGGGTTTCGGCTGTCGAAGATGAACCGGCCACCGGGGGCGAGGTGACGTGCAATTGTGGCGAGGCATCGGGCTCGGTCATCTGAAGTCAGAAAAACCTGAAAAGCATGGCCTGTCATCAGGATGAGGTCGTAGCTCCGTCCCAAGTCTGCGCGCCGCGCATCGGCCTGAACCCAATCCAGACGCTCGGCCCCTTTCCGTGACCTCGCGATATCCAGCATCGCTGCCGCCGGGTCGAGAGCGGTGACTGTCGCGTCAGTCTCTGCGGCGATGCGCAAGGCCAATGCCCCGGTCCCACAGCCGAGATCAAGCACCGATCCTGCGCCCCGCGCCAGGTCGAGGCAAAAGTCGCGGTCCGCGCCCCATTCTACGTCGAGATCGTAGAACCGGGCCAGCGCTGCATCCTCGTAAAGAGGGTCTTCAGACATGGCTGAAGAGATTTTGCCATGTCGGAACGCGATCACCCGGCCGTGCAGAAGCTTCATAGACTGCGCGGGCGATAGCGCGGGCAAGGCAGCAGGCGGCGGCATGGCCGATCAGGAACGGATCGGCCGTCGGATCGCTCATGTGCCGCGCGCCGGTTGCGGCGGCAAAGACCAGATCGCCGTCGAAGGGCGTATGCGCCGGGACGATGGCACGCGCCATGCCATCATGGGCGGCGATGGCCATACGGGTCGTCTGCGCCTTGTCGAGAACCGCATCGGTCGCGACAATTGCGATCGTCGTGGCCTCTCCCTGACGCTTCGTCAGGACAGGTTCGCGCACCGGATCGAACACCCCGGCAGAGCCAAGTCCGCCGAATTCCCCGCCCATTTCCCACGGGGCGGCCCAGAACTGCGGCCCGCCGCCCGCCCTCACCGAACCGATTGCGTTGACGGCCACCAGCGCGCCCACGGTGATGCCACTCTCCAGCACCGCCGAGGCCGAGCCGAGCCCTCCTTTCAGATCATGCGTTGTGGCCCCGGTCCCGGCACCAAAGGTCCCAAGCTCGAAATCCTCGCCCGCCGCATCAAAAGCCGTGCGGCCGAGCGCGCGGTAGGGGTTTTCGACCCAGCCCTTATCGCCGCCGTTCAGAAGGTCGAACAGGATCGCGCCCGGGACGATCGGCACAGGCTGATCACCTACGGCAAAGCCGCGTCCTGCCGCACGCAGCCCGTCAGCGACGCCGGAACAGGCGTCAAGGCCAAAGGCCGAGCCGCCCGACAGCACAAGCGCATCGACCTTTGCCACCAGCCGGTCGGGTGCCAGGAGTTCGGTCTCCCGCGTGCCGGGCGCGCCACCCATGACATGAACCCCGGCGACAAAGGGGCTGTCGCCCACCAACACGGTCGCGCCGGAGCGCAATTGGTGATCTTCGGCATTGCCGACCTTCAGCCCGGCCACATCCGTGATCAGATTGCGAGGCCCGGGACGCATCAGATATGCGCCTTGGCCGAAGCCGTCGCCGCGTCGCCGGTATTCGGCGTGCCCTTCGGCTCGATCAGCATGACCTTCGCCTCCCGTTCCGCGCGCGGCCGGTGTCGGATGCCCTTCGGCACGACGAACAACTCCCCGGCACGCAACACATGTGTTTCATCCCCGACATCGAGCAGGACCTCGCCCTCGATCACCAGGAAAAAATCGTCTGTGCCGGGGTGATCATGGAACGGAAATTCGCCTTGGAACTTCACCACCATGATGTCGTTTCCGTTATATTCGGCCACCACTTTCGGATCCCAGTGGGTGTCGAACATCCCCAGCTTTTCCGCAAGATTGACGACCTTCATCCCAGCCTCACTTTCTGTCCGGCCATACGCCGGGGGTCCGGGGGCAGCGCCCCCGGCTTGCCTAGAGATAGACTTCGCCGCGACGATTTGCATCCCGCGTGATCGGAAATCCGCGCATGGTCTGCCCACCCGCTATCCGGCCACCCGACCGCAATGTATAGTCTCCGCTCTATCGGGAGACACGCATGGCAGGCGATATCCGGATCGGGATCGGAGGCTGGACCTATGAGCCCTGGCGCGGCGTGTTCTATCCCGACGGCCTCGCCCAGAAGCGGGAACTGGAATATGCCGCTTCGCGCCTTACCTCCATCGAAATCAACGGCACCTATTACGGGTCGCAAAAGCCAGAAAGCTTCGCGCGCTGGCATGACGAGACACCGGACGACTTCATCTTTGCGGTCAAGGGGCCGCGTTTTGCCACCAATCGCCGGGTTCTTGCAGAGGCAGGCGAGTCGGTTGCGCGGTTTTTCGGCAGCGGGGTGATGCGCCTCGGACGCAAACTCGGCCCGGTCAACTGGCAGTTCATGGCGACGAAGAAGTTCGACCCGGAGGATTTCGAGGCGTTCCTGACGCTTCTTCCCAAAAGCGCTGACGGCTACCCGATACGCCACGCGGTCGAAGTCCGGCATGAGAGTTTCTGCTGCCCTGCATTCATCGCCCTCGCCCGCGACCATCAGGTCGCGATCGTGACCGCGGGCGACAGCGCCTTTCCGCAGATCGCCGACCCGACGGCACCCTTCGCCTATCTTCGCATCATGGGCACAAGCGCCGATCAACCGCACGGCTACGGACCCGATGCGATCGATCTCTGGACAACACGGATGCGCGCCATTGCCGAAGGCCGTCAACCGCACGGCCTCGCAACGGTGACGGAGCCGGCCGAGCCCGGTCCGCGCGACGTGTTTCTCTACGTGATCGCGGGCCACAAGATCGCCAATCCCGCGGCTGCGGTCGCGCTGATTGATCGAACGAACGACAGCCGTTAATGCCATTCGCCGACGTCGGTTCAGGTCGCTTTTGGACTAGCCTCGCAGTCCCGCATTGCGTTAAGGAACGGCGGAGCCCGTGGCGATGGCGTCGCCGCAGGGGCAATTGCCCCGCCGCTTGCGGAGAAATCCGCCGCAGTCCTGTACGCCGGGACCTTTCGGGGTTCCCGTGCCGCTGGCCGGACCCCATCATGTGAGGTCTGAACCAATGACGGAACGTCCCCAGCAATACCGCTTTCACCAAGGCGAGAAGATCCTGCCCTTCGCCGCATCGGAATACGACCAGCGGCTGGGCGGGCTGCGCGCTATCATGGATGCCCATGGCGTCGATGCGGTCGTGCTCACCTCGATGCACAACATCGCCTATTATTCCGGCTTCCTCTACTGTTCCTTCGGGCGGCCCTACGCGCTTGTCGTTACCGCGACCGAAGATGTGACCATATCGGCGGGCATCGACGCAGCCCAGCCTTGGCGGCGCAGCCATGGTGACAACATCACCTATACCGACTGGCAGCGCGACAATTACTGGCGCGCGATCCTGTCGGTGACGGGCCCGGGCAAGGTGATCGGCTATGAGGGCGACCACCTGACGCTGCTGCAATCCGACAAGCTGAAAGCCTTCCTGACGCCGTCGCAAACCATCGACATCGCGCCCGCGACGATGAAACAGCGCATGCACAAATCGGCCGCCGAAATCGCGCTGATCAAGCATGGCGCCAATGTCGCCGATGTGGGCGGGTACGCGATCCGCGACGCGGTGAAGGTTGGTGCGCGCGAGATCGACGTGGCCATGGCCGGCCGCGATGCGATGGAACTGGAAATCGCCAGGCGCTTTCCGGATGCCGAATACCGCGACACCTGGGTCTGGTTCCAGTCGGGGATCAACACCGACGGCGCCCATAACCCCGTGACCGCGCGGGAATGTCAGGTCGGCGATATTCTCAGTCTCAACACCTTCCCGATGATCTCAGGCTACTATACCGCGCTGGAGCGCACGATGTTCGTACGCGAGGTGGATGCGGCATCCCTGAAGATATGGGAGGCCAACGTGGCTGCCCATGAATACGGAATGAGCCTCTTGCAACCCGGTGTCTCCTGCGCCGAGGTAACCGCGAAGATCAATGACTTCTTCGAGGAGCGGCAGCTGCTTCAGTACCGCACCTTCGGGTACGGTCATTCCTTTGGCGTCCTTTCGCACTATTACGGCCGCGAGGCCGGATTGGAACTGCGCGAGGATATCGACACGGTGCTGGAACCCGGCATGGTCATCTCGATGGAACCGATGCTGACAATCCCGGAAGGCCGGCCGGGTGCCGGCGGCTACCGCGAACATGACATTCTTGTCATCACCGAGGACGGCAACGAGGATATCACCAAGTATCCATACGGGCCGGAATACAACGTCGTCGGATAAGTGACCGCGCGCCGGGCGATCGGGCTTTCGCGCCGCGCTTCTTTGATGCTAGGCATGAGCCGAAACATCAGGAGTGCGAAAAGTCCATGACAGCATTGACCCCGACCCGGCGCGCCTTTCTGTGTTTGGCCGGTTCCACCCTCGTTACGGCCTGCGCGGGAACGCCGGATAATGATGCCGCCGACGGCGATGCGGCCTCGCGATTCGGCTTCACACCGGTCGAGGGCTATGAGCTGATGTCTGACAACGGCTACATCCTGCCGCCGGTGCCGCCGCAATATCTCGAATGGCCGAACCGGCGCCAGCTTGTCTTCTATGAAGGGAAGGAGGACGCGGAAACAATTGTCATCGATCCGCATGCCAAGTTCCTTTACTACATCCTCGGCGATGGAACGGCCTGGCGCTATCCTATTGCGGTGGGCCGGGCCGGGCTTGCGCTGAAATCCACGACGACGGTGCGTGTGAAGAAGGAATGGCCGGGCTGGACGCCCACCAAGAACATGATCCGCAGTCAGCCCGAAGTCTACGGCCCCTTCGCCAAGGGTGTTCCGGGCGGACTGGCAAGCCCGCTCGGTGCGCGCGCGCTCTATCTCTACCGGGGCAATCGCGACAGCTATTTCCGCATCCACGGCACCAACGATCTTTCGTCGATCGGAAATTCCGGATCGGCCGGGTGCATCCGTCTCTTCAACCACGACATCATCGACCTCTATGACAGGGTCTCGGTGCCGACGACGGTTCTGATCCGCAGCGCGGAGGACTCGCTGCGACTGGTCGGACCGGAATTCAGCCCGCGCGGCGTGGAATTGCCGCCGGTGATCGTGTCGCCGGAAACCATCTACGGCGCTACGGATGTGCCCGTGGATGCGCCGATCAATGACCCAGATGGGGTCCTGACCCGGCTCAACTGACGGCAGAGCAACAAACAAAAGGACGCGCCCGAAGGCGCGTCCGGGCATTGGTATGGACGGAGATCAGGCTTCCGCCTTCTCGACGGCCTTCGCCTCTACCGTGGTCGGACCTGCAATCTCGATCCGGCGCGGTTTCAACGCCTCGGGCACTTCGCGGACAAGGTCCACATGCAGCATGCCGTCGGCATGGGTGGCGCCTGTAACCTTCACATGATCGGCCAGCGCGAAGCGACGCTCGAACGCACGCGTCGCGATACCGCGATGCAGATAGGTCTTGCCGTCCTCTTCAGCCGCCTTGCGGGCCGAAACCAGCAGCGCGCCCTCCTTCACCTCAACATTCAACTCGTCACCCGAGAAACCGGCGACGGCGATCGATATGCGATAGGCATTCTCATCGGTCTTTTCGATATTGTACGGCGGATAGGTCGGTTGGGGCATATCGGCCGACAGGACCCGGTCCATAAGATCGGCGACCCGGTCAAACCCGACGGTCGCACGGTAAAGCGGCGAAAAATCGTAGTTGCGCATGTCATCCTCCTTTGAGCGATGTCAAAGCCCGCCGCCCGGATACTCCGCGGCGGCAAGCGGTTGGTACTCACAAGGCCCGATTTCGGCACCCTGCGAAACTCAGATGTGGAACGAAAAACCGAATTTCAAGAGGACGATCAGGGACGGATAAACCTTGCGCCGCCAAGATCCGTGTTCCCCGGCCGTATGCGGCGAAAGGTGGTTTCCGACGCTCCTGACGCGACGCTCACACCCTGCCCGTTACGCAAGGCATCGCGCAGCAACGCGACAGACGCCACAAGGTCCATGCCGAAAGACAGGCTACCTTCGCCGTCGCGACGGCCGGAGGAGATGATCGAGACCACAGTCGGACGCCTTCCCGTCCGGTCGAAAACCGGCGCGCCGGACGCACCGAAATCGACATCGCAATCGAAAGCCATGAGGCCGCCCTGTCGCCCGACAACCGCGCAGGCAGCCTGCCGCGACGGCGCGGCGTCGCGGCCGCGCGCGTAGGAAACCACGCCCACCTCGCGCAATCCCACCCTAAGGCTCGTGACACGAAACGGTGACGCCTCACCCACCGAAACCGGTGCCTTCAATTCAAGCAGTGCAACATCGTGGCGCACACGCTCGGCCCCGTGTGGCGACAACGGGCGATAGTCGGGATGGGCGACGCTGCGCGCCACGTTCCGCTCTGCCACCGCCTCGCCGTCGCGCAGACCGGCACGAAACCGCAGCCGGCCCGGATCGATCCTTTGGTCGCGATCATAGATGCAATGCGCGGCGGTCAGGACCAGGTCAGGCGCGATCAGTGTGCCGGTGCAATAGCCCTCATCGCCGACGTCAAGCCGACCGACCGCCTCCAGGCCAAGCAGGTCATGGCGCAGGGTCAGACGTTTCAGCGAAGTGGATTCCGCGTGGGCCGCAGCCGCGAACAGGGTCAGAAGCAGGACCGCCAGGTATCGCATCCCCGGCCGTCAGGGCTTGACGAATTTCGCGCCGCCGGTCCCGCCGCCGCCCGAGATCAACTGCCCGCTTTCCGGCGTGATCTGCTTCAGCCGCGCCTGTTTCGCCGTGAATGCCGCTTTGAGCTCAGTCAGGGGGTGCGACATGATCGCCGCCAGCGCCACACGCCCGCCATCCATCTCGGCCTTTGCCGACACGACCGACACGATCCGTGGCACGCCACCCCTCATCTGAAAGATCGGCGCGCCGGAAGCGCCGAAGTCGACGAGGCAGGACAATACGATAATCCCGGGCTGGTGGCCCAAAACCCCGCAAATCTCCTCGATCGACGGCGCCTCGGACCGATCCTGCGCATAGGAAACGATGCTGACCTCGTCGCCCTGCTGCGGATCGGTGCCGATCGCGAAGGGGCGGATCGTCGGCAGGCGGATCGGCTGGTCCAGTTCCAGAAGCGCAAGGTCGTAGGCCACGCGGTCCATGCGTCCGCGGCCCTCGTAGACATAGTCGGGATGCGCCATCGCGCGCTTCACGCCGCGATAGGCCGCAGCGCGGCCGTTACGCCAGCCGGCGAGAAAGGTGAGGTCGCGAACATCGACCGCTTCCCCAGAGCGTTGATTGTAAAGGCAATGTGCGGCAGTCAGGACAAGAGCGGGCGCAATCAGCGTACCCGTACAGAACGCCGAATCCGCGATGTCGATGCGCCCCACGGCCTCCCAGCCTCGACTTTCATCCGCCGTCTTCAGGGCCCTCAGGCCCGTCTCATCGGCCTGACCGGCAAACGGCAGGCATGCCGCGATGAGCACAGCCAATAATTTCCGCATTCTGCCATCCCTCCACTCGCCCGATCTCTACGGGGAGGATGGGGCAAGAATATGACCGCCGCGCGCGCCCGACCGACGTGCATTGCAGCCACGCCATGCGTGTCAGACCCCG
Source organism: Alphaproteobacteria bacterium (assembly GCA_030428915.1). Lineage (GTDB taxonomy): Bacteria > Pseudomonadota > Alphaproteobacteria > Rhodobacterales > Rhodobacteraceae > Albidovulum. The sequence goes on from JAUIDM010000011.1 coordinate 12,346, forward strand.
CACTCAGCGCGCCAGGGCGGCGGGGCGCGGGCCGCCGGTCGCCCAGTCGATGAGTTCCACCGTGTGAACCACCGGCAGGTCCGTGCCGGACCCGATCTGAATCATGCAGCCGATATTGCCGGCCGCGATGATATCGGGCTTGCGGGCTTCCAGTGTCGCGACCTTCCGCACCTTCAGTTCCGTTGAGATGTCAGGCTGCAACAGGTTGTAGGTCCCTGCCGAACCGCAACACAGATGCGGATCGGCTGGCTCCACCACGTCAAAACCGACGCCCTTCAGCAGGGTCTTCGGCGCGGCCGTCACCTTCTGGCCGTGCTGCAGGGAACAGGCTGCATGATAGGCGACCTTCAGCGATTCCGGCGCCTTGCCCTTCACACCCAGCCGCACCAGAAGCTCGGTCACATCGCAGGCCATGGCTGCGATCTGGGTCGCATCTGCGGCCAGACCCGTATTGCGGAACATATGACCGTAATCCTTCACGGTCGTGCCGCAGCCCGACGTGTTGATGACAATCGCGTCAAGACCGCCGCCCTTCTTCTCCGTCATCCAAGCCGTGATGTTCGCGGCAGCGGAGTCATGCGCTTCCGCCTCCCGCCCCATATGGTGGGTCAGCGCCCCGCAGCATCCCGCGCCTTCTGCGACCACGACCTCGCAGCCGAGCCGACGAAGAAGCCGGATCGTCGCATCGTTGATATCGGTATTGAGTGCCTTCTGCGCACAGCCCGTCATCAGCGCGACCCGCATCCGCCGCTCGCCCTCGGCCGGAAAGACCTGCGGGTCGTCGTTGCGACTGACCGGCGGTATGCGCCTGGGCGCCATCGCGACCATCGCCCTCAGCCGCGCGTCGGGCAGAAGCGGCGCCACGGGGCGCGCGATCTTCGCCCCCAGCAGCGCAAGCCGGAACCGCGTCGGATGGGGAATGACCCGCGCCAGGACCGAGCGCAACAGCCGGTCCATGATGGGCCGGCGATATGTCTTCTCGATATGGGCGCGGGCATGATCGACCAGATGCATGTAATGCACGCCCGACGGGCAGGTCGTCATGCAGGCGAGGCAGGACAGGCAGCGGTCGATATGGCGGACGGTTCTCTCATCCGCCGGACGGTCGTTTTCCAGCATGTCCTTGATCAGGTAGATGCGGCCGCGCGGGCTGTCCAACTCGTCACCCAGCACCTGATAAGTCGGACAGGTCGCGGTGCAGAACCCGCAATGCACGCATGAACGCAGGATCTCGTTCGCACGGGCGATGCCGGGATCCCGAAGCTGCTTTTCAGTGAAACTCGTCTGCATCAGCCCATCAGCCCCGGATTGAGAATGCCTTTCGGATCGAACCGCGCCCGGAGGCCAGCCGATATCTTTGCCAGTGCGGGCGGCTCGGGATGAAACGGCGCGATGCGGGCGCGGGTTTCTTCCGATGCCCGGATCAGTGTCGCGTGACCGTAGATGGACCCGAGCCGCGCTCGCGCATCCTCGCCTTCGGGCACGAGCGCCCAGATCAACCCTCCACCCCAGTCAAGCAGGTAGTCGCAGGCAAGCTGGGCCAGGATCGCAGGCGCCTGCGATGGCCGCACCGACAGACGCCAGACATCGCCGCCCCGGTCGGCGAAGGACGCGACCTCGGCGACCTGCCGCCACAGGGTAGAGATGCGCGCGGGATCTTTCTCGATCCTGACCGGACCGTGTCGGGCCAGAAGGCCTTCAAGCTGGTCGGTCCGGTAGTCGACCGATTCCGCAAACCCCTCGATCCGGATCAACGCACCCTCTCCCGGCAGGAAGGCCGCCCCGGTCACGTCGTGGGGCGAGCCGAGCGCTGCAGACATGGCCGCTACCGCCGCCGTCGCACCCTCGGCACCGACCACCAGCGTCGCCGCCGAAGCGGGTTTCGGCAGAACCTTCAGCGCCACTTCGGTCAGAACCCCGAGCGTGCCCCAGCTTCCCGCCATCAGCTTCACCAGATCATAGCCGGTGACATTCTTCATCACCCGGCCGCCATTCTTGACGATCGTTCCAGAGCCGTCGACGAACCGCACTCCCAGAAGCGCATCGCGGCAGGCCCCCGCCTGCACCCTGCGGGGACCCGAGGCATTGGCCGCCACCATCCCGCCAACGGTCGGGCTTCCCTCCACGCCCAGCAGTCCACGCCAGTCGGCCGGCTCGAAGGCCAGCCGCTGGCCTTCCTTCGCCAGTACGCTCTCCAGGTCCGCAAGCCGCGTTCCGGCCTTCACGACGACGGTCAGGGCCTCGGGTTCATAAAGAGAAATTCCGGTGATGCCGGAGACATCCAGAAGCTCGCCCGCCACCGGCCGCCCCACGCCCCGCGTTCCGCCACCACGAATACGCAGCGGCCCGCTTGCATCGCGGATCACTCCGGCCAGTTCTTCCTCGTTTGAAACCCGCACGTCCCTGCTTCCATTTGGTTCAAATATCCTCCGGGGGTCCGGGGGTGGAAAACCCCCGGCCTGCGCTTTCAGGCCGCACGACGGTCGGCGCTCACCGTCAACGGAAACACCTTGGCGGGATTAAGGAGCCAAGCCGGATCGAACACGTCCTTGATCCGCATCTGCGCCTCCATATCCGCGCCCGAATATTGCTCCGGCATCAGGTCGCGCTTCTCGATTCCCACGCCGTGCTCGCCGGTCAGGCAGCCGCCCACCTCCACACAAAGCTTCAGAATCGCCGCCCCGAAGGCCTCGCAGGTTTCCAGATCGCCCGGCTTGTTGGCATCGTAGAGTATCAGCGGATGCATGTTGCCATCGCCCGCATGAAAGACATTGGCGACATCCAGCCCGAATTCGCGGCTCATCTCGCCGATCCGCTTGAGCACATGCGGCAGGCTTGAGACAGGGATCGTTCCGTCCAGGCACATGTAATCATTGATCTGCCCCATCGCCCCGAAGGCCGATTTCCGCCCCAGCCAGATCTTCTTTGCCTCCTCCTCGGATCCGCTTTCACGGAACTCAAGCGGCTCATGGCGCGTGGCAATCTGGCGGATCAGGCCAAGCTGTTCGTCGATTTCGGCCCCCGCGCCTTCGACCTCGACAATCAAGAGCGCCTCGCAATCGGGATAGCCCGCCTTCGCAAAATCCTCGCAGGCCCGGATGCAGGGCCGGTCCATGAACTCGATCGCCACCGGCAGGACACCGGCCTTGATGATGTCGGCGACACAGGCCCCCGCGACCTCGTTGGAGTTGAAGGCGATCAGCACAGGTCGTGCGCCTTCGGGTTTGGGCAGAATGCGCAAGGTCGCCTCGGTCACCACACCCAACTGCCCCTCCGATCCGCAGACGATGCCCAGCAGATCATATCCCCCTGCATCCATGTGCGCCCCGCCGATCTGCATGACCGTGCCGTCCATCGTCACCATGGTCACGCCCAGAAGGTTGTTCGTCGTCACCCCGTATTTCAGGCAATGCGCGCCGCCCGAATTCATCGCGATATTGCCGGCGATGGCACAGGCCAGCTGCGACGACGGGTCGGGGGCGTAGAAGAAACCGTCAGCCTCCACCGCGCCCGTGACGGAGAGGTTGGTGCGGCCCGCCTCAACCCGGATGAAGCGGTCGGAATAGTCGACCTCCAGCACGCGGTTCATCCGGGCGATGCCCAGAATCACGGCATCCGCCGTCGGCATCGCACCGCCTGCAAGCGAGGTGCCAGCGCCACGCGGCACGACCGGCACGCCTTCGTCATGGCAGACCTTCAGCGCCGCAGCCACCTCTTCCGTCGAACGCGGCAGCACGACGGCCAGCGGCGGGCAGCGATAGGCCGAGAGTGCATCACATTCGTAGGCGCGCGTCTCGGTCGGGTCATCGATCACCGCATCGTCCGGCAACACACGTCGCAGACGAGAGACAATTTCGGCACGCCGCGCGATGATGGCCGGATCGGGGTCAGGGATATGCATATCATCCTCCGAATTGGTCAAGAAATATAACCAATTTTGCCATCACGCAACCACTTCCTTGCCGGCGCGCATTCAGGAACCGCAAACCGCGCCGCACCCACGGCAAAGTGATACCAACATGGCGGCGACCATGGCAGTCTGTGTCCATGATCAGATCCGGATTTCTTTGCTTTGCCCTTGGCGCGGCACCTGCTGTCGCGGATGCACCTGCCATCATCGCGGCAGAGGCAATTCCACAGGGCGCGGGCTGGACCTTCACCGTAACGCTTGCCCACCCTGATACCGGATGGGATCACTATGCCAGTGGCTGGGAAGTGCTGGCGCCGGATGGCACGCGGCTCGGTTACCGCGAACTGACCCATCCCCATGTCGAGGAACAGCCATTCACCCGCTTTCTGTCGGGCGTGGCGATCCCCGAAGGCCTGACCCATGTCCTCATCCGCCCACGCTGCAACCTCGATGGCTGGGTTGCCAGCGTCACCCGCTTGGACCTGCCAGAATGATCCATCTGCGGGATATCGCCGACTGGTTGACCCTGCGTCAGTTTTTACCAAACATTCACGTGAGAGAATCGCCTCCATTGTGCTAAAGTCGGCGTTGCAGCCACCATTGCAAAAAAAGTCACAACGATTCCGGGAGGATGTCATGAGCCAGGCCAAACGCCGCGACGATATTGATGTGTTCGTCGACGACTTGCTGGCAACGCCCGACCGCGCGGAGGAACTCAAGCGCATTCTGCGTGATCAGCTCGGTGCTCCCCTGTCAGATACCGGGCGTCGCGCCCATCTCAAGGTTGTGCGCGATGCGAAGAACGACCCCGACAGCCTGTGGGACAACGTCCCGGTCTGACGAACCCAAAGCGACCGGATAAGCGGCACAGCCGGGCGCGGCTTTGACTGCGCGTATTAGACCTCGGCCGCCGCCACGAGTTCTGCGAACTTCTGCTCGCCCTTTACCGAGAAATGGACCGCGCGAGTTTCGCTGTCACGCCGCGCCCAACCGAGATTCTCGAACCTTGTCAGCAGGGCGCGCCCCAGGCTGCCGGCCAGATGCGCACGTCGTTCGCTCCAGTCCAGGCAATCCCTGCAAAGCGGCGCCCGACCCCTGTTGAGCGCATCCAGATCGATGCCGAAATCGCGAACAAGGGCGGCACCTGCCGTCGTCAGGACAAGCGCCTCACCCTCTCGACCGAGATAACCAAGCGCCAGAAAGCGGTCGTAGAGTTGTGTTCCCATATCACCCGCCAGATGATTGTAGCAGACCCGCGCCTTGCGCAGGGCCTGATCCCGTGGCCCGGTTCGGGTGCGTAGATGTCCCACTCTCGCGGCAAGGCCCATAAGCGCCTCGAGCACCCGCGCCACCTCATCCCCCGCGAGGGAAACGTATTTGTGCCGTCCCTGCTTCAGAATCCGGGTCAGCCCGCCCTGCTCGAGCTTGGCCAGATGTCCGCTTGCAGTCTGCAGGGTCACGCCCGCCTCGCGCGCCAGTTCGCTGACGGTCAGAGCCTTGCCGCTCATCAATGCGGTCAGGATATTGGCGCGGGCAGGGTCGCCGATCAGGGCGGCGATGCGGGCAATGTCAGGACCTTCCTTCATAGTTCGATCATAACCGAACCATTAATGCCCGGCAATTCGCTATCCTGTGCGCTCACGGACAGGAGACTGACATGCTGACCTGCATCATCCGCTACCATATCGATCCGACCAAGCGCGAACAGTTTACCCGATACGCGCAGAACTGGGGGCAGGCGATCCCGCGCTGCGGCGCCGACCTCATCGGTTATTTTGCGCCCCATGAAGGGTCGAGCACGCTGGCCTACGGCATCTACAATATCGAAAGCCTCGCCGCCTACGAGGCCTATCGCGCACGGCTGTCGGATGACCCTTTGGGCCGGGAAAACTACGCCTTCGCGCAGTCTGAAAGGTTCCTCCTGCGCGAAGACCGGGCATTCCTGAAATGCGTCTCGACCCCGCATGGTGCGGCCCGATGATCGCGGTGATCTTCGAAGTCGTCCCGGCAGAGGGACGCAAGGGCGAATACCTCGACACCGCCGCTGCGCTCCGCCCGCTTCTGGACGAGGTCGAAGGTTTCATCTCGGTCGAACGATTCCAAAGCCTGAGCGATCCCTCCAGAGTTCTCTCGCTATCCTTCTTTCGCGACGAAGAGGCCATACAGCGCTGGCGAAACCTCACTGACCACCGTGCAGCCCAAGCCAGGGGACGAAGCGGCGTCTTTGCCGATTACCGGCTGCGCGTGGCTCAGGTCATGCGCGACTACAGCCTGACCGACCGCGCAGGCGCCCCAGACGACAGCCGGGCCGAACACGGATGATACGCCCGCCGCATCCGGCGACGGAATACGCCCTGCTCGGCCTTCTTGCGCTGCTTTGGGGCACGTCCTATCTGTTCATCCGGTTGGCAGTCGTCAGCTTTCCGCCACTGACGCTCATTGCAATCAGGGTCTCGATTGCGGCGGTCTTTCTGCTGGCCGTACTCAGGTGGCGGGGTCTGGCCCTGCCCCGCGACCCGACAAGCTGGCGCCAGCTGGGAATACAGGCCTTCATGAACAGTATCGGCGCATGGACGATCCTCGCCTGGGGCCAGCAATTCGTCGGCGCGGGCCTGGCAAGCGTGCTGAACTCGACCTCGCCGGTTTTCGTCATTCTTTTCAGCCAATGGATCGCAAGCCCTTCCCGTCCCGGCGCGCGTCAACTCTTTGGGGCAACCCTTGGCATGGCCGGAGTGATCCTGATCGTAGGTCGGGGCGTACTGGCCGGATTGGGTCAGCAAGTTGTTGGTCAGCTTGCCTGTCTGGCGGGGGCCGCTCTCTATGCCGGGGCGGCGCATTACGGCAGACGCTTTGCGCATTTGGGCGCGACCGTCACGGCGACGGGCACGATGATTTGTGCGACCGTGGTTCTGGTACCTCTTGCCCTCGCCCTTGATCGGCCGTGGCAGATGGTCCCGAGCGCAGAAGCTACGATCGCCGCACTTCTTCTGGCCATCTTCTCAACCGCGCTTGCGCTCATCATCTATTTCCGGCTGATCCGCACAATCGGGCCGCTCGGCACGGCCAGTCAAAGCTATCTGCGCGCAGGGGTCGGCGTCGCACTCGGCATCCTGATCCTCGGTGAAAGCCTGAGCATCCCTTCATTTCTGGGCATAGCCGCCGCGATTCTCGGAGTCGTGCTGATCAATGCGCCCAAGGCAGACAGACCTCGCCATGTCTGATCAGCGCCGTCCTTCGCGCAGCCAGGCCGTAATCGTCAACGCGGCGGCGATCAGAAGAAACGCCCAGGCGGGAAGCAGGGGCGCAATGCGGATATCGAGCGTCTGATAGGCCTCCCGCGGAGTAATACCGATCCAGCCACGCCCGATGGCGGGGCGGCCCGCCCGCACTTTGCGGATGTCCGGAGCCCCATCTTCCAGTCTTTGGAACCCGCCATTTGTCGGCGTGACCACCGGCGACAGCTTTTCCTCGCTGGCTATGGCTTCCTCGAATTCCCTCGGCGCAGCGGGCCCAAGCGCCATCACCCGGTCAAGTTCGCCATCCGTCATCCGGTAGAGCCCGATCTCGGGCGCCTGATACTCCGCCCGATAGCGCCCCGGCGCGGCCTCGGTCAGTTGCACGACCTCTTCCGTCCCGTCGGGCGCCGTCACTGTCACCTCGCGTGCGCCTTCGGTCAGGGTCCGCCGCGTGATCGTCAGGGTCTGGCCCTTGGCCTCGGCCAACAGCGCCTCTTCCTCCAGATCGGGTTCCTTCATCATCCAGTGTGCGAGACGACGGAGCAGTTCCAATTGCGGTCCGCCGCCCTCAAAACCCCGGCTCCAGAGCCATGCGTGGTCAGAAGCCAGAAGCGCGATCCGCCCTTCGCCAACGCGGTTCAGGACCAGAAGCGGCCTTTCATCCGGCCCTTCCATGATGGTGTGCCCTTCCGGATCGGCCAGTTCCACAAGCCGCAGCCACCGGCCCCATTCAGGCGCCCCGATGGCGCCCGCCGTTCCACCTTCCGGCGCAAAGGTTTCCAGCCCCTCTGTTACGGGGTGGCGCTGACCAAGGTCCGACACATGAGGTTGAAAGCCCTGCTCCAGAATCCGCGCTGTCGGGCGGGCGGGCAGAATGTCACCGAGCCCGGAATGGTAAAGGCTTTCGACCGAAGCGAAATCAGGCCCGGCCGAGACCAGAACCGCCCCGCCATCCTCAACATACTGGCGAATATTGTCGAGGTAAGAGGCGGGCAGAATACCCCTGAGCCGATAGCGGTCGAAGATGATCAGATCGAATTCGGTGATCTTCTCGATGAAGAGTTCCCGCGTCGGAAAGGCGATGAGCGAGAGCTCCGACACCGGCACACCGTCCTGCTTTTCCGGCGGACGCAGGATCGTGAAATGCACGAGATCAACCGCGCTGTCGGATTTCAGAAGATTGCGCCAGGTGCGTTCGCCTGCATAGGGCTCCCCCGATACCAGCAGCACCCGCAGCCTGTCGCGGACGCCGTTGATCTGGACGACCGCCATGTTGTTGCGGTCGGTCAACTCGCCCTCCTGCGTCTCGAGCGTGATCTGCACCACGTTCTGGCCGCCATGGTCGAGGGTCAGCGGCAGCTTCAGATCCTGTCCGACCGGAACCGGATAGGTTTCGGGCTCACCCCCATCAATGGCGATGGTCAGAAGGGTCTGGTGACCGGCCAGACTTTCGGGCACCGCGCCCTGTTCCTCGATCCGTAGCACCAATTCCAGTGGCTCGCCGATAATGCCAAAGACCGGGGCGGTCTTGACCATGAGCCGCCGGTCCCAGTCCGCCTCGCGCCCGGTCAGCAGGACATTGAGCGGTGCGGGCAGATCCGTGCCCACATCAAGGTCATGGACCTGCCCATCGCTCACCAGGATCGCGCCCGCAACCCGGGCGCGCGGCTCTTCTGCGAGCGCCTGCGACAGGGCGCCGAGTGCAAGCGTTCCGGCATCGTCGGGACCGTCGCCAACTATCACCTTGCGCAATTCGGTATCGGGCAGAGCCGCCACTTCGGCCTCCACCCGCGCGACGGCATCGGCGGTCTGATCGGCACGGTCCGACACGTTCTGGCTGGCGCTGTCATCGACGACCAAGATCACGATGTCGGAAAGCGGACGGCGTTCCTCCGTCTGAAGCGAGGGCTGGGCGATCCCGGTGATCAGGCACGCTGCCGCCAGCGCCCTTAGCCACCAGCCGGATAGGCCGCGCCAGAGCGCAAATCCCGCGACCAGCGCGGCCAGCGCCGCGAAGGCCCAGATCGCAGGCCAGGGCAAAAGAGGATCGAAGACGATCTGCCCTGTCATTGGCCCAGCCTTTCCAGCAGCGCAGGCACATGGACCTGATCGGATTTGTAGTTGCCGGTCAGCACATGCATGATCAGGTTGACGCCGAAACGATAGGCGATCTCGCGCTGGCGTTCGCCGCCAAGGCCACGCCCCACCGGCAGCATCGGGCGGCCCACATCATCCACGGCCCAGGCCGCAGCCCAGTCGTTACCGCCGATGACAACCGGCGTCACGCCGTCATTGAGATTGCGGAAGGGCATCCCTTCGGCCTGTTCGGCATCGGGGGGCGCGGCTTCCACCCAGACCGCGCGGCCGGCATGGCGGCCGGGGTAGTCCTGCAGCAGATAGAAGGCGCGGCTCAGGACGTGGTCGGAGGGGATTGGCTCCAGCGGCGGGATGTCTAGCGGCGCGGCCAAAGCCTGCAACCGCCGCCCCTCGGGCGAGGCCGCGCCGAACCCCGCCACATCGGCGTCCCGGGTGTCAAACAGGATCATGCCACCGGTGCGCAGGTAACGGTTCAGCTTCTGATAGGCGGCGGGCGTCGGCGCGGGCTGGGTCGTCGTGACCGGCCAGTAGAGGAAGGTAAACAGCGACAGGTCGTCGGTTTCCAGATCGACGCTGACCGGCAGGATCGGCTCAACCGACGTGCGCGCGAAAAGCACCTCCGACAGACCGAGCAGCCCGGCCTGCGCGATCTTGTCAACCTGTGCATCGCCGGTGATGATGTTGGCCAGAACCACATTGCCCGCGACCTCGATCAGCCTTTCCTCCTTCGCCGCCTGGGCCTGCGCCCCGCCCGGATCGGGCATGACCAGCGCCGCAAGGGCAAGGACGGCCAAACCGGAGCGCAGGCCTGTCAGCCGCCCCGAAAGCGCCAGCGAAGCGATGACATCGGCCATCAGAAGCGCCAGCGCGGCGGCAAGGAACCAGCCCTTCAACAAAGTTTCGCGCAGAATGGTCAGCCCCTCGACGATGGTGTCCGCGGGCCATTCGGCTGCGACCAGATCGCGGTCGGGCGCGATCACGTTGACGGCCATCCTCCTGTCGCCCGCGGCATAGAGCCCCGGCGGCAGGTCGGCACCAAGCTGGGGATCCGCCAGTCGTTCACCGGGAATACCTGGCAACGCCTCGGCCTCCTGCAAGGTCCCGAACGCGTCGAGTACGCGCTCTGCCTCCCATGTCGTACCGACAAGCTCAGCCTCGACCGGCCGCGACGGTCGGCTCGACACGGCCAGCCGTTCCAGCATCTGTACGAAAAGGCCGGACAAGGGCAGGCTCGACCATTCGGCATTGGCCGAGACATGAAACAGCACGACCTGTCCCTCGCCCACCGCGCGCCGTGTGACCAATGGCGTGCCATCGGCCAGCGTTGCAATCGTAGCTTCGGCAAGCTCCGGCCCCGGCTGCGCCAGCACCTGCGCGGAGACGGTAACATCGTCGGGCGGTTCAAGCCCGGCGAAGGGGGAATCATCCGCAAAGGGGGCGAGTTCCTTCGGCTCCCCCCAACTCATCGTGCCACCGACCGAGCGGCCCCCAGCACGCAGCCGAACGGGCAGAAGCGGGTCGAGCGTGTCGCGTCCTGTATCGGATGCGGCCAGATGCGGGCCCGCAAAGCGCACAAGCAGCCCGCCCGCCTCCATCCATTCTGTCAGCGCCGCGACCTCGGCGACCTTGGCGACATCGGCAAAGATGATGACATCGGGATTGGCAAGCACGACATCGCCGACGGTGCCCTCGATCAGGTCGGCGGTCGGGGCGAGAGCCTGACGCAGATAATGATCGGGCGACAGGAGTTCCAGTCCCTCCTGCCCCGTGCCGCCGACGACCAAAGCCACCTTGCGACGTTTCAGGGCGTCATCGGCCAGGGCCACCGCACCTGCGGTTGTTTCCCCTGCGATCTCGAACCGGGTGATGCGGTTTCTCAGTTCCGGTGGCAGGTCGAACTCGGCTGCGGCCGTGGCGTCATCCGCGGGAAAAGTCGCCGTGGCGCGGGCCAGTTCCCGTTCCGTCCCCGTCGGGTCCAGCCCCTGTGCGACGACCTCCAACGCGCCTTCCGCACCAGTCCGGGCGCGCAACGCCTGCACTGTGACGTTGCCGCCCTCGAACGAGGCCGCGCCCAGCGCCAGCACGTTGCGCGCGCTTTCGACCGCCGTGACGACACCACGGCGGCCAAGTGCGGCAACCAGGTCAGCGCGACCCTCACGTTCCAGACCGTCCGACAGCCAGAGCGTGTCGAAATCGCCGTCCGGCATCGTCTGTATCAGCGTCGCGATGTCGTCCGGCTGCGGCTCCCATGGGGCAGGCTGAACCGAAGGTAGCCGCTCGGCCACCGCATCGGCGGCAGCGAAGACCGGTCCATCGGGCGGAACATCGGTCAGGGCCACCAGGGCGACGGGCCGCCCGACGCGTCCGGCCTCTGCCAGGGCCGAAGCGATGCGGGCGCTGCGGCGTGGCCAGTCGCGGGCATCGGCCCAACCGGCGTCGACCACGATCAGCAAGGGCCCCTTGCCCACCTCTTTCACCTGCGGATTCAGCACCGGCCCGGCAAAGCCGAGAATGATCAGCCCCACCGCCGCCATGCGCAGGAGCAACAGCCACCACGGCGTCCGATCGGTTTGCTGTTCGTCGTCCTTCAACCCCAACAGCAGCGCCACACCCGGAAACCGCCGCCTTATCGGCGCGGGCGGAATGGCACGCAACAGAAGCCACAGCACCGGCAGCGCGACCAGCCCCCACAGGAGCCATGGCACGGTGAAACCGACGGGGCCAAGGACGAACATCAGTGATCCTTCCTCAGCGCCGAATAAAGCCAAAGCAGCGCCGATTGCGCCGAATCCCCGGTGTGATGCGTGGTAAAGAGCCACCCGGCCTGTCGGGCCAGCATCGCCAGCCGCTCCTTCCGCTCGGCCAGCCGGTCGCGATAGCGGTCGCGCAGATCGCCCGCCTTCAAGGTTTCATGCAGCATGGTCCCGGCCATGCTTTCGAAGATCGTGCGCCCATCATATGGAAAGGCCTCTTCCACAGGGTCAAGCACCTGCATCAGAACCCCGGTCACGCCCTTGTCGGCGGCAAGGCCCAGCGCCTTTTCGACCCCTTCGGGTGGTCCCATGAAATCCGACACGAAGACCGCGCGCGACCCGGGCAGGATCGCCCGCGCCTCGGGCGCGCCGAAATCGGCCTCGCCCGCCGGTCGGGTGAAGGCATGGGCCAGCCGCAAAAGCTGCACCTCGCCGGAACGCGGCGGTGCAATGGGATCAGCCAGCCCGACCCGCTCGCCGGCCCGGATGAGAAGCACACCGAGCGCCAGCGCCAGAAGACGTGCCCGGTCGGCTTTCGACTGCCGTTTCTGATCGCCCGCGAACTCCATCGACTGCGCGTCGTCGACCCAGAGGTGCACCGACTGCGCAGCCTGCCATTCGCGTTCACGTACGAATTGCGCATCTGCCTTGCCCGACCGGCGCCAGTCGATGAACCGCGCCTCATCGCCCGCATGGGCGGGGCGGTATTGCCAGAACTCCGACCCCATGCCCGAGAGGCGGCGGCCATGTTCGCCAAGCTGCACCGTTGCGGCCAGATGCAACGCATCGGCCATCAGCGGCGGCAGGGCGGAGGCGAGTGCTTCCGCATTTCGCCTCAGTCCCGCCGGGCGGGCCGACCTATGTCCGGTCGCGTTCACGCCGCCTCGGCGCGGGTGATGTCACGCGCAACGCCGTCGATGATATCCGCCAGTTCCTCGCCACGCGCCCGGGCCGCGAAGGACAATGCCATACGGTGGCTGAGCACGGGCCGGGCAAGGGCCAGCACATCCTCGGGCGAAGGCGCAAGACGACCGTTGAGAAGCGCCCGCGCTCTCACAGTCAGCATCAGCGCCTGCGCCGCACGCGGACCGGGGCCCCAACTGACACTGTCGTTGATCGCGCTGCCCGCCTCGGCCTCCCCAGGGCGGCAGGCGCGCACGAGATCGAGGATCAGTTCGACGATCTTGTCGCCGACCGGCATGCGCCGGACCGTCGTCTGCGCCGCTATCAGATCCTGGGCACTGAAGATACGCGGGCTTTCCTGCACCGCGACACCCGTCGTCGCCAGCAGGATGTCGCGTTCGGTTCCACGGTCGGGATAGTCGACATCGATCTGCACTAAGAAGCGGTCAAGCTGCGCCTCGGGCAGCGGATAGGTACCTTCCTGTTCGATCGGGTTCTGGGTGGCCAGCACATGGAAAGGCGCGGGCAATGGACGGTGCTGACCGGCGATCGTCACTTCCCGCTCCTGCATGGCCTGAAGGAGCGCTGACTGCGTGCGAGGGCTGGCGCGGTTGATCTCGTCGGCCATCAGAAGCTGGCAGAAGACCGGGCCCTCGATAAAACGAAATGACCGCGAGCCGTCCTTCGCCGTTTCCAGCACTTCCGATCCAAGAATGTCGGCGGGCATCAGATCCGGCGTGAACTGCACCCGGCCGGAGGAAAGGCCCATGACGGTGCCGAGTGTGTCGACCAGCATCGTCTTGCCCATGCCCGGCAGACCGACCAGAAGCCCGTGCCCGCCGCAGAGGAGGGCCGCGAGCGACAGCTCGACCACCCGCTCCTGCCCGATGAAGCGCCGCCCGACCGCCTGCCGCGCCTCGGCGATCTTTTCGCCCAGCGCTTCGATCTCGGTCAGTAACTGGTCGGCCTCGGCCATGGCAATCGCTCCCTCATCTGTATAGATGGGATCATAAAGGCAGAATTTCGACGCGGCACCAATGGTGAAATCGGAAAATGAACAATTGATCGTGAAGCCTTCAGCGGAAAACCTCGCAGCAGCAGCCAAAGCCGCCGGCAAAAAGGGGCCGCCGCCGGTGCATCTTTGGGATCCGCCCTTTCTAGGCGACATCGACATGGAGATACGCCGCGATGGAACATGGTTCTACCTTGGCACGCCTATCAACCGGCACGCGTTGGTTAAGCTCTTTTCCTCGATCATCCGCCGGGACGGAGACGATTACTTCCTCGTCACCCCGGCGGAGAAGGTCGGAATCCGTGTGGCAGACGCGCCATTCGTTGCGGTGGATGCCGCCGCAAACGGGGTCGGGCGCGATCAGGTGCTTACCTTCGTCACGAATGTCGGGGACGAGGTGACCGCCGGCCCCGACCGTCCGATCCGTGTTGTCCGTGACGCCAAGACAGAGGAGCCGTCGCCCTATGTCCTTGTCCGCGCCAATCTGGAAGCACTGATCGACCGCAAGACGTTTTACCGTCTGATCGAGCTTGGCGCGCATGAGGATCACGAAGGAGAAAGCTGGTTCGGCCTCTGGTCCGCCGGTACGTTCTTCCCGGTCATCCCGTCGGCGGAGTTGGCGTAACGTGCCCAAATTCTGCGCCAACCTCACGTGGCTCTTTACCGAGCTTCCGCTCATGGACCGCTTCCGCGCCGCAGCCGAGGCGGGGTTCGAGGCAGTCGAGATTCTCTTTCCCTATGACGCCCCGGCGCAGGACATGCGTGACCAGATGCTATGGAATGGGCTGACTTTCGTCCTTATGAATTGTCCGCCGCCCAATGCGACGGGCGGCCCGCAGGGTTTTGCCGCCATCCCCGGGCTTGAGGACCGGTTCCGCCGTGATTTCGACCGGACACTGCGGTTCGCGCAGGTCCTGAAACCGCGCCATATCCATATCATGGCGGGCGCGGCCGAGGGGCCAGAGGCCGAAACCGCGTTTATCG
>JAUIDM010000349.1 GCA_030428915.1 Alphaproteobacteria bacterium
CCATGCCGAGATGCTGCCGGTGATTGCCGCGGATGCCGGCATGGACGAGGCCGCGACGGCCGAAACCATTGCAACCTTCGTTTTCCCGACGGTGGAAGAGCAGTTGAGCGAAAAGTGGCTCGGCGGTGGCGCCCAGACCTTCATGAAGGGTGTGGCGGATGTCTTTGTCTCAGCAGGCTCCATCGACGCCGCGCTCGACAGCTATGAAGGCGCGGTTAACACCAGCGGGCTGACGGCGGCCTCGGGCATGTGAACCAATTGCCGTACAGGGTCCGGACCACTGCGTCCGGGCCCCGTGCCTTCAACGGGATGGGCTGCGTCATGCGCGGTCCGGACCGATGACGATCGCCCGATGCGATTGCCCCGCCCAAACCTCAAGAAAGTGGTAAAATGGCCGGACTTTCTATTCAGAATATCTCGATGCGCTTCGATCTGCCCAGCGGCGGATCGGTGCAGGCATTGAAGAATGTCAGCCTTGATCTGGCACCGGGTGAGCTTCTGAGCGTGCTCGGCCCCTCGGGCTGCGGCAAGACCACCCTTCTTAATATCGTCGCGGGTTTCCTTGCGCCAACCGAAGGAAAGATCACACTGAACGGCCATCCTGTCAGCGGGCCTGATGCCGAACGCGGCATGGTGTTTCAGCAGGGCGCGCTCTTTGAATGGATGAACGTGCGCGACAATGTCAGCTTCGGCCCCCGCATGGCGGGTCAGAAAGAAGCCGATTTCGGCAAGGAGGTGGATCACCTCCTCGACGTCGTCGGGTTGAAGGACTTCAAGGAGAAGGCGATCTATGAGCTTTCGGGCGGCATGCAGCAACGCGTCGCCCTTGCCCGCTGTCTGGCCAACCACCCCGATGTGATCCTGATGGACGAGCCGCTCGGCGCGCTCGACGCGCTGACGCGCGAAAAGATGCAGGGGCTTGTCCTGAAGCTCTGGAAGGAAACCGGCAAGACCATCATCCTCATCACCCACTCCGTGGAAGAGGCGCTGCTTCTGGGCGAGCGGCTTCTGGTCATGGCACCGCGACCGGGCCGCATCCACAAGGAATACCGCCTGCCCTTCGCCGATCTCGGCGTTGGCAAGGATCTGCGTGAGGTCAAGAAACATCCCGACTTCGCGGTGAAACGCGAGGAGATCCTCGCGATGATCTGGAACATGGAAGAAGAAATCATGGGGCGGACGGAGGCAGCACAATGACCGGTCTGATCATCCTTGCCGTCTACGTTGCGATCTTCGTCGGCAGTTTCATCGCGACGAAATTCCTCGTTCACAAGACAAGGCGCGATTTCACCTCGCTGAAGACCGTGACCTTTGGCGACGAAAGTGCCGTGACGCCCAACCGGGTCGCCAGCGTCGTCTCGATCCTGACGCTGTTTCTGATCTGGGGTTCGTTCACCGGATCGAAGCTCATGCCCTCGTTCCTGCACGCGCCGGGGCCGTTCACGGGTGCGACCGAACTGACCTATACGCTGGAGACCGAGGATGGCCGTCAGGATGATGCCACGATCAGCGTCGTCGTGCACAGGCATGGCGAGGATGTGGCCGAACCCGACGTCGAGCCTGGCGACGGTTTTGCCAAGAATGACGCGCTGACGATGGCGTCGGGCCGGTCGACCACGATCATCTTCGACAAGAATGATGAGATCACCCGAAAGGACGGTGCAAAGGTCGTCGCCGTCGACGGCACGCCGATCGGGCCGGGCCAGACCGTTCAGATCGGCGCAGGCACCGTTTCGCTGTCCGACAAGGGCGCGATCCAGTTCGCGCCGCCCTTGGGCCTGCAGATGGACCCGATCTGGCTGCCCGCGCCGGAATCGGTCGTAAGCCGGTTCCTGGAGATCCTGAATTCCGGCTATCGCGGCAGCACGCTCTTGGAGCATCTGGGCTATTCGCTCTTCCGGGTTGTCGTGGGTTTCATCTGCGGCGCCATCGTCGGCATTCCGCTTGGCTATGCGATGGGCCTGTCGAACTGGTTCCGCGGCTGGTTCGACCCGATCGTCGAATTCATGCGCCCCGTACCGCCCCTGGCGCTGATCCCGCTTGTGATCATCTGGGCGGGGATCGGCGAGACCGGCAAGATCATCCTTCTGTTCCTTGCGGCCCTCTGGATCATGGCCATCGCGGCACGATCCGGCGTGTCCGGCGTCAGGATCACCAAGATCCATGCCGCCTATTCGCTGGGTGCGACCAAGGCGCAGATCATGCGCCATGTCATCGTGCCGAACTCGCTGCCCGATATCTTCACCGGTGCGCGGGTGGCGATGGGGGTCTGCTGGGGCACGGTCGTCGCCGCCGAACTTGTCGCCGCGGAAAAAGGCGCCGGCATGATGATCATGGTCGCCTCCAAGTTCCAGCTGACCGATATCGTCATCATGGGGATCATCCTGATCGGCTTGATCGGCTTCGGCATCGATATCCTGATGCGCATGGCCGAAAAATGGCTGGTACCCTGGAAGGGCCGCGCCTGAAGCGCAGCCTACCGAACGACGCTCCCACCTGCCCCGGCGGTTTCGCCGGGGCTTTTTCTATGGGTGGAGCGGCGGGGCGGTCTTGCCTCTTTGCGTCAGGAGCGTTAGGGCGACGGATCGGCTGATTTGGAGCATGCGGGGAACAGGGCCCCGTATCGACCGGACCGGGCCGTCAACCCGGCCCGAGGGCCCATTTCAGGCAAGATGAATGACCCAGACTGAGATTGCCGCGCCTCTGGCCGCGGCACTAGCCGACCGAGGCTATACCACGCTGACCGCCGTACAGCAGGCGGTCCTGAACCCCGACATGGCGAGGCGCGACCTTCTGGTCTCGGCCCAGACCGGATCGGGCAAGACCGTCGCATTCGGCATCGCCGCCGCGCCCGATCTCTTGGGCGAGGCAGGCACCCTGCCCCACAGCACCGCCCCGCTGGCTCTCGCCATTGCGCCGACGCGGGAACTGGCGCTGCAGGTGGCCGCCGAACTGACCTGGCTCTATGCCGCGACCGGTGCCCGCATCGCCACCTGCGTGGGCGGCATGGATTACCGCACCGAAAAGCGGGCGCTGAACATGGGCGCGCAGATCGTCGTCGGCACACCGGGGCGGCTGCGCGACCATATCGACCGTGGCAGTCTTGACCTGAGCGACCTGCGCGTCGCGGTGCTGGACGAAGCGGATGAGATGCTGGACCTCGGCTTCCGCGAGGATCTGGAATTCATCCTGCGCGCGGCGCCCGAGACCCGCCGCACGCTGATGTTCTCGGCCACCGTGCCTGCCGCCATCGAGAAACTGGCCCGCGACTTCCAGCGCGATGCGCTGCGGGTTGCAGCGATGGGCGAGGCGCGTCAGCATGGCGATATCGCCTATCGCGCGCTTTCTGTTGCCTCCCGCGACCGCGAAAACGCGATCTTCAACCTGCTGCGGTTTTACGAAGCTCAGACGGCCATCGTCTTTTGCAAGACTCGGGCCAATGTGAACCATCTTCTGGCGCGGATGGGCAATCGCGGCTTCCGCGTCGTTGCCCTTTCCGGAGAGCTTTCTCAGCAGGAGCGGACCCATGCGCTTCAGGCCTTGCGCGACGGACGGGCGCGGGTCTGCATCGCCACCGATGTCGCGGCGCGGGGAATTGACCTGCCGGGGCTGGAACTGGTGATCCATGCCGACCTGCCCACGAATTCCGAAACGCTGCTGCACCGTTCGGGCCGAACCGGGCGGGCCGGGGCCAAGGGCGTGTCGGCGCTGATCGTGGCACCTTCGGATTACAAGAAGGCACAACGCCTGTTGCAAGGGGCCAAGGTGACCGCGGATTGGGGCAAGGCGCCCTCCGCCGAGGAGGTCCGGGCGCGGGACGATCTGCGCATGCAGGACCACCCGGCCCTGACGACCGAGCTTGAGGATATGGACGCGGCCCGCGATCTGCTGGCGCGCGTCGGGCCCGAACAGATTGCCGCCGCTTTCGTCCAGCTCTGGCGCGAGGGCCGGCCGCCGCCCGAGGAACTGAGCGACACCCCCCGCCCCTCGGACGCCGCCCCGCGCGCACCGCGCGAATTTGGGCCCTCGGTCTGGTTCTCACTCTCGGTCGGCCATGAGGGCCGGGCCGAGGCACGCTGGCTGTTGCCGAAGATCTGCGATGCGGGCGGGATCACCCGCGACGCCATCGGCGCGATCCGCGTACGCGAACGGGAAACCTTTGTGCAGATCGCCGTGGCCGATGCGCCGCGCTTCGGCGACAGGGTCGAGATCGAACCCGGGCTGGTGATGACCCGATTGGCCG
>JAUIDM010000350.1 GCA_030428915.1 Alphaproteobacteria bacterium
CCTTGCCGACATAGTCGTTGGCGTCGCCCGACACTTCCAGCTTGATCCCCGGTGCCGCGAACGCACCCAGCGACTGGCCGGCGCTGCCCGTCAGCTTGACCGTCAGGTGATCGGGCTGCAGCGCATTCTTCATCCCGAAATTCTTGACGATCAGCGATGACGCCCGCGTACCGATGGTCCGATGCGTGTTCCGCACGGCATAGGAAAGCTGCATCTTCTCGCCTTCCTCGAAGAACCGCGCACCATCGCGGATGATCTCGGCGTCCAGCGTATCGGGCACCACATTGCGCGGCTTCGACCGGTCATAGACGATCTTGTCCGCACCATCGACGGTGATCAGCAGCGGATTGAGGTCGAGGTCGTCGAGATGCGCCGAGCCCCGGCTGACCTGGCTCAGCAGATCGGCCCGGCCGATCACCTCGTCAAGCGACCGCGCGCCGATCTGGGCAAGGATTTCCCGCACCTCCTGCGCATAGAAGGTGATGAGGTTCACGACCTTGTCGGCCGTGCCGGTGAACTTCTTGCGCAGCTCCTCGTTCTGGGTGCAGACGCCCACGGGGCAGGTGTTCGACTGGCACTGGCGCACCATGATGCAGCCCATCGCGATCAGCGCGGCGGTGCCGATGCCGTATTCCTCGGCTCCCATCATTGCCGCGATTACGATATCGCGCCCGGTGCGCAACCCGCCATCGGTCCTCAGCGTGATCCGCTCGCGCAGCTTGTTCATCGCCAGAACCTGATGCGCCTCGGTCAGGCCCATCTCCCAAGGCAGACCGGCATATTTGATCGACGTTGCCGGGGACGCCCCGGTGCCGCCGTTGTGGCCCGAGATCAGGATCACGTCGGCCTTGGCCTTGGCCACACCTGCCGCAATCGTGCCGACGCCCGAAGACGCCACCAGTTTCACCGTCACCTTGGCGCGCGGGTTGATCTGCTTCAGGTCATAGATGAGCTGCGCCAGATCCTCGATCGAATAGATATCGTGGTGCGGCGGCGGGCTGATCAGCGTCACGCCCGGCGTCGAGTGACGCAGACGCGCGATCAGCTTCGTCACCTTCATGCCGGGCAACTGCCCGCCCTCGCCGGGCTTGGCGCCCTGCGCGACCTTGATCTCCAGTTCCTCGCAGGCGTTCAGATACTCCGCCGTCACGCCGAACCGGCCCGATGCGACCTGCTTGATCTTGGCCGACGGGTTGTCGCCATTCGGTTCCGGCAGGAAATGTGCCGGGTCCTCGCCGCCCTCACCTGAATCGGACTTTGCGCCGATCCGGTTCATTGCGACGTTCAGCGTCTTGTGCGCCTCGGGGCTGAGCGCCCCCAGCGACATGCCCGGAGTCACGAACCGCTTGCGGATCGAGGTGATGCTTTCCACCTCTTCAATCGGCACCGGACGGCCCAGGGGCTTGATGTCCAAGAGGTCGCGCAGATGGATCGGCGGATTGGCCCGCATCGTCGCCGAATACTGCTTCCAGAGGTCATAGGACGCCCGGTCGCAGGCCGATTGCAGAAGGTGCATCGTCTGCGCCTCCCAGGCGTGCTTCTCGCCCGACCGGCGCGCCTTGTAGAAGCCGCCGATGGGCAGGACATCGGTACCACCCTTCCAGCCCTTCGCGTGGACCTCTTCCATCTTGTGCTGGATACCCGACGTCCCGATGCCCGAGATGCGGCTGTGCATGCCGGGGAAATACTCGGCCACCATCGCGCGGCTGAGGCCCACCGCCTCGAAGTTCAGACCGCCGCGATAGGAGGAAATCACCGAAATGCCCATCTTCGACATGATCTTCAGCAGGCCCGCGTCGATCGCGTCGCGATAGCGCCGCATCGCGTCGATCAGCGCGCCGTCGATCAGCCCGCGCCGGATGCGGTCGGCGATCGTGTCCTGCGCCAGATAGGCGTTGACCGTCGTCGCGCCGCAGCCGATCAGCACCGCGAAGTAATGCGGATCGATGCATTCGGCCGAACGGACGTTCAGCGAACAGAACGTGCGCAGCCCCTTGCGCGTCAGCCAGCTATGGACCGCGCTTGTCGCAAGGATCATCGGCATCGCCACCTTGTCCTCGCCCTGATGCTGGTCGGTCAGCACGATATGGCCGGCGCCTGAGCGCACTGCATCTTCGGCCTCGGCCCGGATCCGTTCCAGGCCCTGACGCAGCACGTCATGTTCATGCCCGGCCGGGAAGGTGCAGTCGATCACCGCCACGCTATCGCCGAACTGGCGCATCATCTCGTCGAATTCCGCATTCGCGATGAACGGGCTTTCAAGAACGAGGATCTCGGTCTGTGACGAATCCTCATCGAGCACGTTCTTGAGGTTGCCGAACCGGGTCTTGAGGCTCATCACCCGTGCCTCGCGAAGCGAGTCGATGGGCGGGTTCGTGACCTGGCTGAAATTCTGCCGGAAGAAATGCGACAGCGGGCGGTACTGCTTCGACAGCACCGCGGCAGGCGTATCGTCGCCCATCGAGGCCACCATTTCCTTGCCGTCCTCGGCCATCGGCGCCAGGACCTGCTCGATCTCTTCCAGCGAATAGCCCGCCGCGATCTGGCGCTTGCGCAGATCGGCGCCTTCGTGGACATGCTTTTCCGGCACGTCGCGCATCAGGGCATTGAGGTCCACGACCTTCGCGATCCAGTCGCCGAAGGGTTGCGACCCCGCCAGCCGGTCCTTGATCGCCCTGTCGTGGTAAAGCTTGCCCTCTTCCATATCGACCGCGATCATCTGGCCCGGCCCCAGCGCGCCCTTTTCGCGCACCGTCATCTCATCGACGGGGACCATGCCCGCCTCGGACCCCGCGATCAGCAGCCCGTCGCCCGTCAGCACATAGCGCATCGGGCGCAGCCCGTTGCGGTCCAGCCCGCCGCAGACCCAGCGGCCATCGGTCATCGCCAGCGCGGCGGGCCCGTCCCAGGGCTCCATCACCGCGTTGCAATAGGAATACATGTCGACCCAGGGCTTCGGCAGTTCGATCGTGGATTTGGACCACGCCTCGGGCACCAGCATGGTCTTGGCCATCGGCGCCGACCGGCCCGCCCGCACCAGAACCTCAAAGACCGCATCAAGCGCCCCGGAATCCGAACTGCCACCCGGAATGATCGGCTTGATATCCTCGGCCATCTCGCCGAAGGCAGAGGACGCCATGCGGATCTCGTGGCTCTTCATCCAGTTGACGTTGCCCTTCAGCGTGTTGATCTCGCCGTTATGGGCCAGCATGCGGAAGGGCTGGGCCAGCGCCCATTGCGGGAACGTGTTGGTCGAATAACGCTGGTGATAGATGGCAAAGGCGCTCTCGAACCGCTCGTCCATCAGGTCGGGATAGAAATCCGCGACCTGCTCGGCCAGCATCATGCCCTTGTAGATGAGCGACCGGCACGACAGTGAACACAGGTACAGCCCGCCGATCTGCGCCGCCAGCGCCGCCTTCTCGATCCGACGGCGGATGATGTAAAGCTCGCGCTCGAACTGCTCGCGGCTGATGTCCTTTTCGCAGCGGATCAGGATCTGCTCGATCTCGGGGCGCGTCGCATTGGCCTTCTCGCCCAGCACATCCGTGTTCACCGGCACATGACGCCAGCCATAGATGTAATGGCCCATGCGCAGAACTTCGGTTTCCACAATGGTCCGGCACCGTTCCTGCGCGCCGAAATCGGTGCGCGGCAGGAAGATCTGGCCGACCGCGATCAGCTTGGCCAGATCCGGCTCATGCCCGGTGCGGCGGACCTGATCGTAGAAGAACTTGACCGGGATCTGCACATGAATGCCCGCGCCGTCGCCGGTCTTGCCATCGGCATCGACCGCGCCCCGGTGCCAGACGGCCTTCAGCGCATCAATGCCGTTCTCCACAACCTTGCGGCTGGCCTTGCCGTTGATCGAGACGACCAGCCCCACGCCGCAGGACGAATGCTCATCCGTCTCGCGATACAGCGAGTTCTCGTCCATCCACTGACGCTTGGCTTCCTCAGCCGCCATCCAGTCCGATCCAAACCGCGTCATTGGTTGTCTCCTTCTGCATCCACCCCGATCGAGGCGAGAAATTCCTGTTCCGTCATCCGCAGGTGATCGCCCGCATAGGCAAAACCGCCCGGCTTGCGGTCGATGTAGATTTCCTTGGTGAGCGCAAAGCCCGTATCCTCGAACAGCCCCGCCGACACCGCGTGAAAATCCGCCTCCGGATCGCTCAGCCGGTACCAGAGGGGCGACCCGCAGGTTCCGCAGCTTGCCCGCTCCGCCCAGTCCGA
>JAUIDM010000351.1 GCA_030428915.1 Alphaproteobacteria bacterium
CCCGGCCGGAGTTCGACGCCTGTCTCGATTTCTGCGCGACGGGCGGCTATGCGCTGAAGGCCTATGATCGCTGGCAGAGGTTGTTGCGGCGGGACGGTCGATGGATCCTGCGCGACCCGCGCGCCGCGCGCGACATCCGCATGAACATCGGCACGATTACAGATAGCGAAATGGTCAAGGTGCGTTGGCAAAACCGGCTGGGCGGCCAACCCCTGGGCGAGGTGGAGGAAAGCTTTGCCTCGAAACTCGCGCCGGGCGATACGTTCCTGATCGGAGGCAAGATCGTCCGCTATGTGGGCCTGCGGGAGATGGCGCTGGAGGTCGCGCCCGCGCCAGGGCGGGAGCCGAAGATCGCTGTCTATTCGGGAACCAAGTTTTCCACCTCTACCCAGCTGTCGCACCGGATTCTGCGGATGCTGAGGCAAGACCAATGGCCCGACCTGCCCGCCCACACCGCCGAATGGCTGGCACTTCAGCGCGACATTTCGCGCCTGCCCCAGCTCGAGCGGTTGCTGATCGAAACCTTCCCCGCCGAGGGTCGCGCCCATCTTTGCGCTTATGGTTTCATGGGCAAGAACGCGCAGGTTACACTCGGCCTGCTTCTGACCAAACGCATGGAGGAAGAGGGTCTTAATCCCCTTGGCTTCGTCGCGACCGACTACGCGACCCTGATCTGGGGGCTGGACCTGGTGCCGGACCCGGCGGCGCTTTTCGACCGCGCGGCCCTGCGGAATGGGCTGGAGGGCTGGCTCGCGGGCAATGCGGTGATGAAGCGCACCTTTCGCAACGTGGCCCTTGTCGCGGGGCTCATCGCCCGCAACCTGCCCGGCGCGCGGAAATCAGGGCGTCAGGCGACGTTTTCGTCCGACATTCTCTATGACACGCTCCGTCGTTACGATCCCGATCACCTGCTGATGCAGGTCACGCGGGAAGAGGCGATGCGGGGCCTCGTGGGCTTTGGCAGGATCGAGGACATGCTCACCCGCGTTGGGGGCCGGATCGACCATCTCGCCCTGACCCGCGTGACGCCCTTCGCGGCGCCCCTGTTCCTCGAGCATGGCAAGGTGCCGGTTGACGGCATGGCACGGGAACGGCTGCTGGAGGAAACTGCCGCGCGGCTGATGGCCGAGGCGGGGCTTGGGTAAATCACCGGGCCAGCACGGACTTGTGCCAGGATGAAGTCGCCATTGCTTTTTCTGGTCGTCCGGGTCAGGAACAAGACATGAACGGATATGAGTTCAATCTCGGGCAGGCCGTCCTGACCGCGCTTCCCTCCGGCGCGCTCTGGTGGCCGTCGGAAAGGTGTCTGACCGTCTCCGACCTGCATCTGGGCCGGTCGGAAAGGTATGCGCGGCGGGCAGGCGCCCTTTTGCCACCTTATGAGGTGGAGGAGACTCTGACACGGCTGGACGCCGATATCGCGGCGACCGAAGCGCGGGTTGTGGTGTGTCTGGGCGACACGTTCGACGACCTTCAGGCGGCCGACCTCGGCGAGGCGCAGGCATTGTGGCTGGCGCGTCTCATGGCCGGGCGACGCTGGGTCTGGATTGAGGGAAACCACGATCCGGGCCCCGTGGGTTTGGGTGGCGAACACCGGGCTGAATTGTCGTTCGGTCCGCTGATCTTCCGACATATTGCCGTCGCCGGGGCATCGGGTGAGGTATCGGGCCACTACCACCCCAAAGCGCGCATCGCGGGGCAGGCCCGGCGCTGTTTTCTGGCCGATCCCCGGCGTCTGATCATGCCCGCCTACGGCACCTATACCGGCGGGATTTATTGTGACGACCCGGCCCTGTCTGAACTGATGCAACCTGGCGCGGTCGCGATCCTGACCGGACAGACCGCGCGCCCCATGCCAATGCCGCGCCGGAAGGAGACTGCATGACCGACGCCCTTGACCCTGACCGCGACGCAAAGGTGCGGGAAAGTTTCGCCCGACAGCGGCTGATGGCGACCTTTGGCGCCGAGATCACTGCATTGTCCCCGGGACATTGCGAAATCACCGCACCGATCCTGCCCCTTGGCCGCCAGCAGCACGATGTCGGCCATGCCGGGCTGACATTCGCGCTTGGCGACACGGCGGCGGGTTACGCCGCGCTGACACTGATGGCCGAAGGGGCAGAAGTGATGACGGCAGAGATGAAGATCAATCTGCTGGCCCCCGCAAAGGGCGAACGGCTGATCGCGCGGGGGCGCGTCGTGAAAGCCGGGCGGCGGTTGACGGTGGCTACAGCGGATGTCGAGGTGGAAGAGGCGGGCAAACGCCGCCTTATCGCAGTACTTCAGGGGACGATGGTCGCGGTCTGAAGGCTCAGGCCGTCAGCCCTTCGGGCTCGGCCAGCCCGTTCGCCCGGCAGCAGGCCGTCAGGGTATTGGCCAGCAGGCAGGCGATGGTCATGGGCCCGACCCCGCCCGGAACGGGCGTGATGGCCCCCGCAACGGCGGCGCAGCTTTCGTATTCCACGTCGCCCACCAGCTTCTTCTTGCCGTCCCGCTCGATCCGGTTGATGCCGACGTCGATCACGGTCGCGCCTGGCTTGACCCAGTCGCCGGGGATCATCTCGGGCCGGCCAACGGCGGCGACGAGAATATCGGCGCGACGGCAGACCTCGGCCAGGTCCTTTGTCCGGCTATGGGCGATGGTGACGGTGCAGCTGTCGCCAAGCAGCAGCTGCGCCATCGGCTTGCCGACGATGTTCGAACGGCCGACGACGACGGCGTCGAGACCCGAGAGCGACCCGTGATGGTCGCGCAGCATCATCAGGCAGCCGAGAGGCGTGCAGGGCACCATCGACTTCTGACCGGTGCCAAGAAGGCCGACGTTCGAGATGTGGAAGCCGTCGACATCCTTCGCCGGGTCGATCGAGTTGATCACCAGGTCCGAGTTCAGATGCCCCGGCAGCGGCAGTTGCACGAGGATACCATGCACCGCCGGATCGTTGTTCAGCTTGTCGATCAGTGCCAGGAGGTCGGCCTCGGAGGTATCGGCGTCGAGCTTGTGCTCGTAGGAGTTCATCCCTGCCTCGACGGTGGATTTGCCCTTGGAGCGAACGTAGACCTCGGAGGCCGGGTCTTCGCCCACCAGAACGACCGCTAGGCCTGGCGTGATCCCGTTCGCTTCCTTCAGCCGCGCGACATGTTCGGCCACCTTGGCTCGCACATTGGCCGCAAACTCCTTGCCGTCGATCACCTTGGCGCTCATTCCCGCTTCCTTCCTTTGCTCTTGCCTGTCCGGCCCTGCCAGACGGATTTCGCCCCCGTCAAGGGGGCGCAAGCTGTGCGGCCGGGCGGGGTTCGATGCCCTGCCCGGCCGCCCCCGTTTTTAAAACAGACCTTCGACGTTGCCTTCGTCGTTGATCCGGATTGTTTCGGCCGCAGGCGTGCGCGGCAGGCCCGGCATGGTCATGATCTCACCACAGATCGCGACGATGAAGCCCGCACCAGCCGACAGACGCACTTCGCGGACCGGGACCGAGTGGCCGGTGGGCGCGCCACGGCGGTTCGGATCGGTGGTGAAGCTGTACTGGGTCTTCGCCATGCAGACCGGCAGGTTGCCATAGCCCGCATCTTCCCAGGTCTTCAGCTGGTCGCGGATCGACTTGTCGGCCAGAACCTCATCTGCGTGGTAGATGCGCTTGGCGATGGTTTCGATCTTCTGGAAGAGCGGCATGTCATCCGGGTAGAGCGGCGCGAAGTTGGCGCTGCCCGACTCGGCCAGCTGCACCACCTTGTTGGCCAGATCCACTGTGCCTTCCGACCCCTTGGCCCAGTGCTGGCAGAGGATCGCCTCGGACCCCTGCTCGGCGACATAGTCCTTCACGGCCTGCACTTCCGCGTCGGTGTCCGAGTAGAAGTGGTTGATCGCCACGACGACGGGAACGCCGAAGCCCTTCACGTTGGCGATGTGACGGCCAAGGTTCGGGCAGCCCTTTTTCACGGCGTCCACGTTCTCGCTGTTGAGGTCGGCCTTGGCCACACCGCCGTTCATCTTCATCGCGCGGACCGTGGCCACGATCACCGCGGCGGCCGGCTTCAGACCGGCTTTGCGGCACTTGATGTCGAAGAACTTCTCGGCGCCGAGGTCGGCACCGAATCCGGCTTCGGTCACGACGTATTCACCGAGTTTGAGCGCCGTCTTCGTCGCAATGACCGAGTTGCAGCCATGGGCGATGTTGGCGAAGGGGCCGCCATGGACGAAGGCGGGGTTGTTTTCCAGCGTCTGCACCAGGTT
>JAUIDM010000352.1 GCA_030428915.1 Alphaproteobacteria bacterium
CGGCAGGCCGGCCATGTCCATCGCGTAGAAATCAACGCCGAGCAAGGCGGCCAACCGCCAGCCGCGTGCTGCACAGGCCCGTTCGGGATGCCCCTCGGCAAAGCGCGATTCAATTTCGGATGCTGCGGTAACCAGGACATAGACGAGTTCGGAGGCCGGCGCCTCGGGCCATCTGGCCACGAGGTTGCGCACAAGCGCCCGCCAACCATGCGGAGTATCGAGCAGTTGCTCGATCGCAAACTCTACCTTTTCCAAGACGACAGTCCCAGCTTCTTTGTCTGACCGCGCGCATCCGAGCGCGATACCGATCCCGTTCCACCCAGCTTCGGTTTGGGCCCCATGCCCGGTATGTGTCAACATCTTTGGCCCAAACGACTGCTTTTGACCAAATGGTCAAGCATCGTGTTGCAGTTTCCCGGGACAATCAGTAGCTATGAGCGTTAAGATACCCTTACGCCGAACAATAGGATCGACATGTCTCAGATCGCGGGCCATGCCCTGTCCAATACCGCGCGCAATCCGGGCGTGCCGCTCAGGATCGACTGGTTCGACCAGATCGCGGTGAATACCCAGGCCGCCGAACGGCGGGCGGCGACGCTGACCACGCGGCGGACCGTGAAGAAGGAATGGCAGGCGGCTTGGCTGGTCAACGCGATCCGCTGCATCGACCTGACGACGCTTGCCGGTGACGATACCGAGGACCGGGTGCGGCGTCTTTGCGCCAAGGCGGTGCGACCGCTGGCTGATCACATCATGGCGGGGCTGGGGCTTGAACATCTGACGACGGGCGCCGTCTGCGTCTATCCGACGATGGTCGCCGCCGCCGTCAGGGCCGTAACAGGCACGGGCATTCCCGTCGCCTCGGTCGCGACCGGCTTTCCCGCCGGGCTGATGCCTCTGGACCTGCGGCTGGCCGAGATCCGCTATGCCGTGGATCAGGGCGCAGACGAAATCGACATCGTCATAACCCGCGCCCACGTGCTGGATGGCAACTGGCAGGCGCTCTACGACGAGGTCGCGGCGATGCGCGAGGCCTGCGGGACCGCCCATATGAAGGCGATCCTCGCCACCGGCGACCTTCAGACACTCCGGAACGTCTACAAGGCCTCGATGGTGGCGATGCAGGCGGGGTCCGATTTCATCAAGACCTCGACCGGCAAGGAAGGCGTGAACGCAACCCTGCCCGTGTCACTGGTCATGGTCCGGGCACTGCGCGATTACATGGACCGCACCGGCCACCGGGTCGGGTTCAAGCCCGCGGGGGGCATGAAGACCGCCAAGGACGCCATCGCCTGGCAGATCCTGATGAAGGAGGAGATGGGGAACGACTGGCTGCGTCCCGACCTTTTCCGGCTTGGGGCGTCCTCGATGCTCGGCGATATCGAACGCCAGCTGGAACACCATGTCACCGGACGCTACGCCGCGTCCTCGCGCCACGCGATTGCCTGAGGGACCGATGCCGACAGTGACCGAGATACTGGAAACGATGGATTACGGACCGGCGCCCGAGGTTTCGGGAGAGGTCGTGGCCTGGCTCAAGGCGCGTGGCAGCTTCGGGCATTTCATCGATGGCGCGTTTACCAAGCCCGGCAAGGGTTTCGCCAGCGCGAACCCGGCAACCGGCGCGGTGCTGGCCAAGGTTTCCCAAGGGACGGAAAAGGACGTGGATGCGGCGGTCAAGGCCGCCCGCGCCGCCCTGCCCGGCTGGTCAAAGCTGCCCGGGCACGAGCGCGCCAAATGGCTCTATGCCATCGCGCGGCATATCCAGAAGCGGGAACGGTTCCTGTCGGTTCTGGAGGTCATGGACAACGGCAAGCCTATACGCGAGGCGCGCGACATCGACGTGCCGCTGGTCGCGCGGCATTTCTACCATCATGCCGGATGGGCAGAGATGCTGGAGGATGAATTCCCAGGTGCGAAACCTGTCGGCGTCTGCGGCCAGATCATCCCGTGGAACTTTCCGCTTCTGATGCTGGCGTGGAAGATTGCGCCTGCACTGGCGGCGGGCAACACCGTCGTCCTGAAGCCCGCCGAATACACGCCCCTGACCGCGCTTGCCTTCGCCGAGATTTGCGCCGAGATCGGGCTGCCCAAAGGGGTCGTCAACATCGTCACCGGCGACGGCGAAACCGGGGCCGCGCTGGTCGCGGCCGAGGTCGACAAGATCGCCTTCACCGGCTCGACCGAGGTCGGCCGCGCGATCCGCAAGGCGACTGCGGGCACAGGCAAGAAGCTGACGCTGGAACTCGGCGGCAAGTCGCCCTTCATGGTTTTCGCCGATGCCGATCTGGATGCCGCCGTCGAGGGCGTCGTAGATGCGATCTGGTTCAATCAGGGGCAGGTCTGCTGTGCCGGGTCGCGCATTCTGGTGCAGGAGGGCATCGCGCAGACCTTCCAGAGCCGCCTGAAGGCACGGCTGGCCAAGCTCAGGGTCGGCGACCCGCTCGACAAGTCCACCGATATCGGCGCCATCGTCGATCCGGTCCAGTTGGCCCGTATCCGCGATCTGGTGGCGAGAGGAGAGGCGGAGGGCGCGGTGCTGCATCAGGCCGATTGCCCGCTGCCGGCGCAGGGCAGTTTCTTCGCGCCGGGCTTCATGACCAATGTCCAGCCCGCCAATGTCGTGTCCGAAGTCGAGATCTTCGGCCCCGTCGCCACGCTGACCACTTTCCGCACGCCGGACGAGGCGGTGGAACTGGCCAACAACACCCGCTACGGGCTTGCGGCGTCGATCTGGTCGGAGAACGTGAACCTCGCGCTCGACATGGCCGCGCGGGTCAAGGCGGGGGTGGTCTGGGTCAACTCCACCAATATTTTCGATGCGGGCGCGGGTTTTGGCGGCTACCGCGAAAGCGGCTTCGGCCGCGAGGGCGGGCGCGAGGGGATGCGGGAATACCTCTCTGAGCCTTCCGTGAAAGCCAAACCGGAAGCGGACGCGCCCGATCTGTCGGCGGCGCCGGTTCCCGGGGCACCGTCGAAGGAACCCGCCCCTATCGACCGCACCGCGAAGATGTATATCGGCGGTGGCCAGAAGCGGCCCGACGGCGGCCATTCCTATGCCGTCATGGCCAAAGGGCGCGAGATCGGGCTGGCGGGCCTCGGCAACCGCAAGGACATCCGCAACGCCGTCGAGGCGGCGCACAAGGCATCAGGCTGGGGCAAGGCGACCGGGCACAACCGGGCGCAAGTACTTTACTACATCGCCGAAAACCTTTCAGCGCGTGAGGCCGAGTTTACTGCGGGCCTGAAGTCTGCGGGCATACCGAAGCCCGCCGACGAAGTCGCGGCCTCAATCCGCCGCGCCTTCTACTATGCGGCGCAGGCCGACAAGTTCGACGGCGCGGTGCATTCAACCAAGTCGGCGCATGTGACGCTGGCCATGCCCGAGCCCTTCGGCGTGATGGGCGTGGCCTGCCCGAATGACGCGCCTTTGCTAGGTTTCCTCAGCCTGATCCTGCCCGCCATTGCCATGGGCAATCGCATTGTGGCGGTTCCGTCCGCATCCATGCCCTTGGCGGCGACCGACATCTACCAGGTCCTCGACACCTCAGACCTGCCCGGCGGCGTGGTCAATATCGTGACCGGTGCGAAGGACGAACTGGCCAAAACCCTTGCCCAGCACGACGATGTCGCGGCGATGTGGTATTGTGGCGGGCCGGACGGCGCGCAGATGATCGAGACGGAAAGCGCTGGCAACCTCAAGGTCACATGGACCTTCCCGAATCGCGACTGGCACGGCACCGATGGTCAGGGCCGCGACTTCCTGCTACGTGCCACACAGGTCAAAAACATCTGGGTGCCCTACGGCGAATGACAAAGCTTCTCTTCCCGGCCCCCGAACCCGTCACCGTCCCCTTGCGGGACGAGGATATCGCCTTTCCGGTCTCTCGCATCTTCTGCGTCGGTCGCAACTACGCCGACCATGCCAAGGAGATGGGGCACGAGGTCGACCGGGAAGCACCTTTCTACTTTACCAAGTCG
Organism: Alphaproteobacteria bacterium; assembly: GCA_030428915.1. Lineage (GTDB taxonomy): Bacteria > Pseudomonadota > Alphaproteobacteria > Rhodobacterales > Rhodobacteraceae > Albidovulum. The sequence goes on from JAUIDM010000352.1 coordinate 3,982, forward strand.
CCCGCCCATCTGGTTCTGAGCGGGACGACCACTCGCTACCCGCCCGGCACCGCCGATTTCCACCACGAGATGGAATTTGTCGTCGCCATCGGCGCGCCCGGTTTCCGGGTGGCAGCGGCTGAGGCGATGGGGCTGGTCCTTGGCTATGCCGCCGGGCTCGACATGACGCGCCGCGATCTGCAGGGGGCGGCGAAGGACAAGCGGCGCCCCTGGGATACCGGCAAGGATTTCGAGAATGCCGGTGTGATCG
>JAUIDM010000012.1 GCA_030428915.1 Alphaproteobacteria bacterium
CACGTATCAGCGCGCGCTCGAACTCGGCCGCGGCGCCCAGAACCTGCAATGTGAACTTGCCCTGCGGGGAAGCGGTGTCGATGGGGTCCTGCAGGGAGCGGAAGAAAGCTCCCTTGGCCTCCAGACGTTCGATCACCTCCAGCAAGTGCGACAGAGATCGCGCTAGCCGGTCGATCCGCACAACGACCAGCGTATCGCCGCTCTGGACGCGTTCGAGCACGCGTGCCAGCACCGGTCGCGCGCGATTGCCGCCCGAGGCGTGCTCTTCAAAGATCTCGCCGCAACCCACAGTTTGCAGGGCCTCTGACTGGGGCAGGGGGGTCTGATCTTCGGTCGAGACGCGCGCATAGCCTATCAGGGGCATGAAAACGAGCCGTTTGCAATTTAAGGTATTGCTACTAAACGACCGTTTGTAAACAGAGGCAAGGGCGCTCTTTGTGGTGCTGCAAATCAAAAACCCCTTGGTTTTCATATGCTGAGCGCGATCAGAGAGATATCGCAGACCACCGCGCGCGCGTGCTATATAGGGTGTGCAGGCGCACCCTAACAAAACACTTTGGTAAAATGCAAAAGCGCCATATTTTGCACATATGAAGCCTCAAGTACCTACGCAGTATAGTAAATTGGACGGTCCTCTAGTTGATGCGGAGGGGATTGAAGAGACGTCCGAGGACGACCTGTGGTTCCTTCCCGGTCCGATGGAAGTGGAGCCGGATTATCTGCTGCCCGGGCCAAAGGCAAAGCCGCGTGAAACCGCAGTCCTCGACGATTGGCGACGCGCCGAGGCGGGCAGTGCCGCCCGTCTCGCCCGTGTGGCTGGCCGGATTGGCGCGCTGGATGATCGTTTGCGGCGTGGCCCGGAGGGCTGGCGGCACAGGCTCGCGCTGATGGAGGCGGCAGACCTCAGCTGGTTTGTGGGCGACCGAATTGGCCCGGATCGGCTGGCACTCTGGATATCCATGCGCTTGTCCGGGGTGCAGGACGACACCGCAGCGCTCGCGCGTGTCGGATGGGCGGTGCGGCGCCTTACAGGCGGTCCCGGCCCAGAGGTGGACCTATCCGCTTTCCTCGATCGCCGTGACCCTGAAAACATGGCGGATGAAGCCGAGCCCTTTGCAGATCGCGCAGGCGTTTGGCTTGACCTGATGGCGCAAGCCGCCGACCTGCACCCGATCACGCGCGCCTGCATGGGGTTTCACCTCTGGAGCCTTGCGGGCCTCGGGCAACAGGGCGACCGTATGGAAGCGGCGGTTACCGCCGCACGCATTGCCGCCAGCGAAGGCGCGAATTCGAATGGGGGGGCCATCTTTGCGCCTCTGGCTATGCGCGGGGCAGGGGGGCTGCGCGCCAGTGGCCCACCTGCCGAGCGCATGCAGCGTTGGCTCGAGGGAATGGAAACAGCATGCCTGACCGCGATGCGGCACCTCGACGATATCCAGGCATGGTCAGCGCGGGCGGACAACATGATGGCACCGCTCTCTGGCAAGACACCACCTGCATTGCGCGCGGTGCTGACCGAATGGCCCGTCGTCTCCGCTCCAATGGCCGAGACCCTGACCGGTGCCAGCCGCGCCGCCGTCCAGCGCAACCTTGCTTGGATGGAAGCGCAAGGTCTAATCCGCGAGGTGACCGAACAGGTGCGTTTCCGCATGTGGCGGGCGATGCCATGAAACACCTCTAAAGAAGCACTCGTTTTGGTGCGTAACATCTGTTGATTGTTCAACGGAGGACCAGAATCGTGACAGACCAAAAATATGAGACAGTCGATTTCGACGTGCGGCTCAGAAATAGTAGTCAGATGGATTTGCGGTGTTTTCACCTATCTGTGGGATCCTCTAGTCGCTCTAGCCTCAAATTCTTTATTTCGAAATCACGAAAGAATAAGTCTCTTGGGCGCACAAACTGGGGCACGAAAATTGCGATCTCCCCGTGGACAGACGGGGTCAGTTTATAGAGCTGGGCGACCGCCCCATGAAGCCGAAACAGCCGATTACCGCTCAGATCTTGATCAATGCCGCCGTCGCGTACATGAAGGCGATGCCGCCCAGAAGCCCGACCAGTACGGCTGGTGACATCAGCGCCGCCTGCCTGTCGGCGTTTTGACGTACAAGGTAGGCGCTGACCTCGACCATGACTTGCAGGATCGCACCCGCTCCGACGGCGAGTGCCAGTGCCGACCATTGCGGCGCATAGGCAAGGCTGCCCGCCCACATTCCGAGGATGGCCGGGCCACCGGCGAGCAGGGTCAGAGCGGCAAACGTCCAAAGCGTTGGCCGGGCACGAAGCATCGGGGCGGCGATGCCGATGCCCTCGGTGACATTGTGCAAGGCAAAGCCTAGGACGAGGAAAGTTCCAAGCCCCGCCGACCCGGCGGCGAATGCGCCGCCGATTGCCAGCCCTTCGCCGAAGTTGTGAAGCCCGATCCCGAGGGCAATGTAGAACGCAAGCGCGATGCCTTCCGGATTGCCGCGCCAGCGCCCGATAGCCATCAATAGAAGAAAGCTTGTAAGCGCCGCCAGCCAGACCATGGCAGAACCTTGGAATATCGCGGCCGCTTCTGCCGATAGCTCCAGTGCCTCGGATATGGTGTCGATCAGCAGGAAGGCCAGCAACCCGACCGTCAGCGCCAGCAGAAAGTTCATCCCCCTTCGCCCGACGCCCTTCATGGCCGGATAGAACATCAGGCCAAGCGCTACCGGCAAAAGGCCGACGATCGCCCCGATCACCGCCTGGAGCCGAAGTTGCCCCCAGGTGGGACTTGGCGTCGAAACTGCAACCGCGATCTCGTGCCCAAAGGTCGCGCCTGTGTTCGTCAGCAGATTGACATGATGGGCCTCGCCAAGGACCCACGGATAGGGAATGCGCAGCCAGACCGCATCGCCGCGGGCAATCGGCCCCGCCGGTTCCTGCGTGAAGGTCCAGTATGCATCATCCACGGCAACCTGCGCGACCACCATCGCTTCCGATCCGCCGGCGCGCACACTGAGCGAAATCCCCGACCCATCTAGGATCGTCCGTTCGACGGTCAACGCCTCGACCGGGGGCGCGCCATTGTTGAAGCCGCGCAGCGGATCGAGCGAGGCAATCCACACGAAAGCCCCCAGCATGACGGCCAGCGGCACGAGAACGAAAAGCAGGCGGGTCATTGGCGGGCGGCTGTGTTCGCTCTGATCGGTCATGCTCCGGCCTCCCGCACGTCGAAAAAGCCCATCCAGCCTAGTTCGGTGAACTCGGCTTGATGGGCATGGAACATGTACAATCCATCCTCGTGGTCCGCGAAACTGAACTCGAGGATGCCGCGCTGCGCCTGACACTGCATGATCACATCGACCGTGCGCAGGGTCGGCGTGAGTTGCGAACCGGTGTCGTAGTAGTCGAAGAAATTGCCGTGCAGATGGAACGAGTTGATCGGATCGAACTCGGTCGCATTCATGAGGTAGATACGGACCGGGCGCGACTTGTCGATCCGGATCGGCGCGTTCATGTAAGCCTGGCCGACCGTGTTGACGGCATAGACCTCGTTTTCGCCGTCGAAATTGGTGTCAAAGCCGTTCATCACCATCGCCAGTTCCTGCCATTCGGCGTTTTCCGGGCTGCCCAGCACACGCGACGCGGCAACAGCCGCAAATTCGGGGTGGCGCGCCGGATCTGGATCGACCACGAACAGGCCGTACATGCCCTTGTGCATGTGCCGTTTCAGCGGCAGCGCGTGGCAATGATAGAGATGACAGCCGAAGGGCTTGGCATCGAACTCATAGACGAACTCCTCGCCCGGATCGATCAGCCCGGCGCCTTGAACGCCGTCCATTCGCGCCGAGTGAATGCCGTGAAAATGCATGGAATGGGGATGTGAACCGAGGTTGCGGAAGACGATCCGTAGCCGTTCGCCCTCCTTTGCGCGCAGGGCGGGGCCGGGCACGCGACCGTTGAACGTCCAGGCGGGAAAGAAGACGCCGGGAGCAATCTCGATTTCCATGTCGATGGCTTCGACCTCAAAGGTGCGCAAGGTGCGACCATACGGCATGATCTCGGTCCGGCCGACCTCCCAGTCGGTCAGCATGGCCGTCGGGTTAAAGCCGTTCCCCGCGTGATCCACCTGGCCGACCATCGTCATGTTGCCATGCGCCATGCCACTGTCATGGGCCGAATACGGATCGACCGCCCCGCCGGGCATCGCATGCCCCGCCATCGGGTCGGGCGTTGCCTGGGATTGCGCGCGGCTCGCGGCCACGGCCGCTCCGCCGGCAGCCACCAGACCGCCGACCAACAGCGCGCGTCGCGACGCCGATACTGGCTCCGTGACCATCGCAGGTGGCGCTGTGGGCCGAGATGTCTCCACGGCGGACGACACCTCGCGCCCTCGCTTGCTGGTATCGACAGGCATGGACGTTGTCCCTTCAGATGACACGCAGGCCAAAGTCCCGGCGCAAAAAGTTAGCATAGGCTAATAATCATCGCTCAGGCTTTACGAGTCAATCCTGATCGTGCGAAGGTGACGGCATGACGGATGATGAGAACCTTGAATCAACCGAGGCAGAGGCACGTGCGGTCGAATCCCGCGCCGAGGCCTTCATCGGTGTGCGCGAGGCGCGGCGCAGCGAAGTGGCGGAAGATTATGTCGAACTGATCGCCGAACTCATCCACGAGAACGGCGAGGCCCGACCGGTCGATATCGCGGCCCGGATGGGCGTTACCGCGCCGACGGTCGCCAAAACCCTCGGCCGTCTGGCGCGGGACGGCCTGATCACTCGCGCGAAATACCGTTCGGTCTTTCTGACCGAGGAAGGCCGGGCGCTTGCCAAGGAATGCAGGCACCGCCACGAGATCGTCTTGCGGTTTCTCCTGAGCCTCGGGCTCGACCCCGAGACGGCTGAACGCGATGCCGAAGGGATCGAGCATCATGTGAGCGAGCGCACGCTTGCCCTGTTCGCGGCGTTTGCCCAGCGGTCATAGGCAGGTGGTTGCCGCTACAACAAGTCGGTTGGCCGAGGATTTGAACGAGCCAATCTTTGGATGTTCCAAGAAACGTGATTTTGTGCCGCTGGTGTCACGTTGCCCTTAAAGGCGAGACGGCAAACCTAAAGAAATCAACGGCGAGGCGTTGCCCTTAAATCTGATATTTTGCCTTTATAGCCGAGACTTTTGCCCCTAAAGCTGAGACAGTGTTTGCAGCGCGGGCGGGACCGGTGGACAGGGCAGGGGAGCACGACGGGACAATCGGCGCGGAGGCCTCGCGCAGGCTTGCTGTTCTGCGTCCGCTCGTCGAGGCCCATCTTGCGGGCGCTGGCGGTCTGGAAAGCGGTATCCGCGACGCCGTCTGGGAACTCGGCGTCAGCAGGGCGACCGTCTGGCGCTGGATACGGAGACTGGCAGAGGAGGGCGGGCGCACCAGCGCGCTGGTGCCGCGGAAGCGCGGACGGCGCGAGGGCACAAGGGCAATTTCCGATGAGGTCGAGGCGCTGATCGCGGATCAGCTTCGCCGCTATTATCTGCGGCGGGAACGCGCCAGCCTGTCGCGCGTGGTGACGGAGATCCGCATCGCCTGCAGGGAACGCGGATGGCAGGCGCCGACGCGCCGGACAATTCAGCGCCGGCTTGATGCTCTGGATGAGCGAGAAGTCATGCTGGCCAGGGAGGGAGCGAAGGCGGCGGGACGACGGTTCGCTCCGGTGCCGGGCAGAAAGCAGGCGAAGCTTCCCCTCGATGTCGTGCAGATCGACCACACGCTCGCGGACATCATTCTTGTCGACAGTTTCGAGCGCAAACCGATCGGGCGGCCCTGGGTCACGCTGGCGATCGATATCGCCACGCGGATGGTGACCGGATATCATGTCAGCCTGGAGGCCCCGTCGCGCCTCTCCGTGGCGCTCTGTCTGACCCGGGCCGTTGCGCCGAAGGCGGAGCTTCTCGCCGATCTGGGCAGTAGCGCTCCCTGGCCCGCGCAGGGCAGGCCGCGCAGCATTCATGTCGACAACGGCCGGGATTTCCGGTCGCACTCCTTTCAGGAGGCCTGCGCGGAATGGGGGATCGATCTTGAGTACCGGCCGCCGGGACGCCCGCATTTCGGGGGCCATATCGAGCGGCTGATCGGCACGATGATGGGGGCGGTGCACCTCCTGCCCGGAACGACGCAATCTTCCGTCGCGGCCAAGGGCGCCTATGATGCCGAAGCCAGGGCCACGATGAGCCTGAGCGAGTTCGACCTCTGGTTCGCCCTGGAAATCTGCCGCTACAACAACAGCGTTCATTCGAGCCTCGGCTGCACGCCGGTTGCACGATGGGAGGCGTTGTCAGTGGAGATGTCCGGCGACATTCCCTTCGACATTGATGCGTTCCGGGTGAGCTTCCTTCCCAGCGAAAAGCGCCAGATCCGGCGGGACGGCATCCATCTGTTCGCCATCCGGTACTGGTCGGACGCCCTGGCGGGGCGGGTTGGCCGCAAGGATGACAAGGTGGTCGTGCGCTACGACCCGCGCGATCTTTCCGCGATCTGGGTCGAACTTGATGGCGGCCGCTGCGTCGAGGCGCGGTACCGCAACCTGGAGATTCCGCCCGTGTCGCTGTGGGACTATCGCGAGGCGATGAGGATGGCACGAGCCCTGGGCAAGACAGGGTCAAATGAACTGGTCCTTGCCGAGCTGATCCGGAGGCAGCGCCAGATCGAGGGGGAAAGCCGGGTGCTGACCAAAGCAGAACGCAGATCCCGGGAAAGGCGCAATGCCGGGAAAGACACTCTTCCTGCGGAGGAGCCTTCTGAGGGGCTGCGCCCGGTCGATACCGGTGATACATCGCGCCCGTTGTTCAAGGTGGAGAGATGGTGAATTGAGGGCAGGGGAAACCGAAAACGACGGCCGCGTCGCCCTCATTCAATCGGACATCTGGATCGGCTTTCCCCGCGCTGAGCGTGTGCTGGACAGGCTGCAAAGCCTGATCGACGCGCCGCGGCAGACCCGGATGCCCGGGCTTCTCGTGCACGGCGCATCAGGCATCGGCAAGACGATGATCGCCCGGAATCTCTCGCGCCGCTATGCGCCGGAATACGACCCGGTCGCGGGTATCACCCGCACGCCGCTGCTCCTCCTGCAGGCGCCGCCGGCCCCGGACGAGCGGCGGTTCTACCTGCACATTCTGGCGGCCGTCGGCGCGCCGTCCTCGACGCTGAGCCTGCGTGCGCAAAGTGTGGCGTCGCTCGAGGTCCGCGTTGTCGGGTTGCTTCGTGATCTTGGTTTGCGGATGATCATGATCGACGAGGTCCACAACCTGCTTGCCGGAACCCACCGCGAGCAGCGCCGCTTCCTCAATGTCCTGCGCTATCTCAGCAACGAGTTGGAGGCGTCGCTGGTCTGCTTCGGGGTCAGCGAGGCGGTCGATGCGATCCGTGGCGACGTCCAGCTTGCGCGGCGGCTGGACGAGCATCACCTTGCGAACTGGCGCGATGATGCCGAGTTCTCCGACATGATCCAGACCCTCATCGCCGCGATGCCGCTGGCGAAGAAATCCAACCTGCAGGTCAAATCGCTCCGGCAAATCCTGGCGTTGACGGGCGGGGTGACCTCGCGCATCTTCGCCCTGGTCAAGGACCTGGCCATCGATGCCATTCTCTCCGGTGAGGAGCGCATCACCGACGAGGCGGTCGCGAACTGGACACCGCTCTGGTCGCGCCACGCTCCGTCCCAGCGGCGCCTTGAAAAGTCGGGGGCGTGAGGCTGCGCCCTCTGCCCATAACCCTCGCACCTTACCCGGACGAGTTGCTCTCCGGCTGGCTGGCGCGGCTGGCGGCGGCCAATCATTGCGCGTTCACCGAACTGCTGGCGCATATCGGCATAGACGGCCGATATGCCGACATCCTCGACTTCGAACTCGAGACCGGCGCCGCGGACAGCATCGCGTCGGTCGCGCGCATGCCGACCGCGCTGGTGAAATCGCTGACCTTTCCGGCATTGTCCCCGATCGAAGCTGCGCTGACGGCACGAACCTCGTTCCAGTCGTGCCCCAACTGTTCCCGAAGCGGCCGCGCCCTGAAACATTGGCGGCAGGCCTGGGCGTTCGACTGCAAGAGTTGCGGGTCAAGACTTCGTCCCATCCTCACCAAATCCGATGATCCGCCTGTACCCGAAAAGCTGCTGCGCCGCGCCCGTGGCGGGGCAGGGCTGCTCGAGCAAGCCATCAAAGCCGACCGCTCCATGCACCTTCGTCGGGCCATGCGGGCGGTTACCTTCGCGATGGCGCTCCGCGCTGTCCGCGGCGATCCAGTGCACGCGCTTCAGAGTCCGAGACCAGAAGTGAGGCTGTTCAGCCTCGCCGCCATCGCGGTTGCCCAGTCACGTCCACTGCTCAAAGCAGCAATGTTCAGCACCGGCATCGACGACTTCGCGTATGCCGCCCTGCTTCGAACCTACGAAAAGGAGCCTCGACTCCTCGCCACGATTGGTCGGATCGCTGGCCGACATCGGAAAAGTGGATTCCCGTTGGCAATCGAATCTCATGATTAGAGGCAAGAAATACCGCTAAGCGCGCCGTGTCTCACCTATAAGGGCAACGCGACAAGGGGCTTTCCGTGCGCGAGATCGCCCTGCGTCTGAAGCTCAGCAAGACAACCGTGTCGACCTACCTGCTCCGGGCGCGGGAGGCCGGGCTGAACTGTTGGCCGCTGCCCGCCGATCGGGACGACGACACCACCCTGAAGCAGGCGCTGTTTCAACGCGTCGGGCGTCCGCCGAGAGACCTCACGGAGCCTGACTGGCCCAGGGTTTCCGCCGAGATGAAGCGCAAGGGCGTGACGCTGGTGCTGCTGTGGGAAGAATACCGTGCCGCCCATCCGGACGGCTATGGGTACACCTGGTTCTGTCAAAGTTACCGGGCGTTCGAAAGCCGCCTCAGCCCGCGCTATCGCAACCGGCACGAGGCCGGAGCGACGATGCAGACGGATTACGCCGGGCAGACGGTTCCGATCGTCGATCCGGCCACGGGCGCCGAGTACCGTGCGCAAATCTTCGTCGCGGTGCTTGGCGCGTCGAACTACACCTTCGCTTGGGCGAGCCTCAGCCAGAAGCTGCCCGACTGGATCGAGGCGCAGGCGCGCGCGCTGAAGTTTTTCCACGGGGTCCCCAAGGCAATTGTCTGCGACAATCTCCGGGCGGCCGTAGCCAAGCCGCTCTGGTTCGAGCCGTCGCTCACCCGAACCTTTTCCGACATGGCCACGCATTACGACACCACGGTGCTGCCCACCCGCCCGGCCAAGCCCCGCGACAAGGGCAAAGTGGAAGGGGCCGTGCTGATCGTGGAGCGCTGGATCCTGGCCCGTCTGCGCAACCGGCAGTTCTTTTCCATCGAGGCGCTGAACGTCGCCATCGCGGAGCTGGTCGATGATCTGAACGCCCGGACCATGCGGCGTGTCGGACGATCCCGCCGGGAGTTGTTCGAGGAGATCGAGCGCCCCGCGCTGCAGCCCTTGCCCGACGCCCCTTTCGAATACGCCGAATGGAAGCGCGCTAAGGTGCATCCCGACTATCACATCGAGGTGCTGCACAGCTTCTATTCCGTGCCGCACCGGTTGATCGGCCGGCAGGTCGATGTCCGGCTCACCCACCGCACCCTCGAGATTTTCTATAATCATGAAAGGGTTGCGGTCCACCATCGCCGGGGGCCGCGCGGCGGTCACACGACGATCAGGGAACACATGCCCAAGGCGCATCAGCGGTACGGCGGCATGACACCGGAAAGCCTGATCGAACGCGCCGCCAGAACCGGCTATCACACCGCCGCCCTCGTGGAGCGGCTGATGCGCGACCGGCCCCATCCCGAACAGGGCTACCGCTCCGCCCTCGGCGTCCTGAACCTCCGGCGGCAATTCACCCCGGACAGGCTGGAAGCCGCCTGCGAACGCGCGCTGACCACCGGCACCATCAGCTACGGATCGGTGCGCTCCATTCTTATCACCGGCCTCGACCGGGCCCCGGGTCCGCCGGAGCCCGTCACCGCCCCGCCGCGCCACGACAATATCCGTGGCCCCGGATACTACCAATAACCCCGGAAAGGAGAGAGACACGTGCTCACACATCCCACCCTCGATCAGATGGCCGCGCTCGGGCTCACCGGCATGGCCGATGCCTGGAAAGCGCTCAACGACCAGGACGCCGACCAGGGCCTCGACCGCAATGAATGGCTCGGGCTCATGCTCGACCGCGAGGCCACCTATCGGGCCGACAAGCGCTTTGCCAACCGGCTGAGAAACGCCAAGATGCGCTTCCCCAATGCCTGCATCGAAGATATCGACTTCCGCGCCAGCCGCGGCCTCGACCGGCGCCAGGTCCTGTCGCTCGCCCAGGGCGACTGGATCAAGGCCCACGAACAGATCGTTCTCACCGGCCAAACCGGCACCGGAAAGACATGGCTGTCCTGTGCCTTCGCGCACCAGGCCGCGCGCCTTGATCACTCCGTCTCCTATGTCCGCGTGCCCCGGCTGTTCGAGGACATGGCCATGGCCCGCCTGGACGGCCGGTTTCCCCGTCTGGTCGATAAGCTCGCCCGCGTCCAGCTGCTGGTCCTCGATGACTGGGGCACGCACGGGCTGAGCGACCAGCAACGCCTCGACCTGCTGGAGCTCTTCGAAGAACGCTACCAGCGCCGATCCACCATCATCACCGCCCAGCTTCCCGTGTCCGGGTGGCACGCCATGATCGGGGAACCCACCATCGCCGACGCGATCCTCGACCGGATCGTGCACAACGCCCATCGCATCGAACTCAAGGGAGACAGCATGCGCAGAAAAGACCGCACACCAGACTTGACCGAAAATCAAAAGACCGAAACCATGGCTTCCTGAACATGATTGCAGGCAGCTGACCAGTCGTGCCCGAACTGTCCGGGATTTACTGAAACGGCTGTCCGGGAATTAGCGGAATCGCTGTCCGGTATTTCTGAAATCCGCAGCCGATCACAAGATCAACCGCATCGACGAACTCGCACCCTGGCACTGGCACCAACGCTGAAAGTCAACGCCCGGTCACACCGGACGCATACGCAAGGGCACAGCAAGTCCCGGAAAAAAAGAGAAAAATCTGACACTATTCTCTTTAATTGGGGCATAAGGACAACGCTGTATCATACCAATTTCACACGATGCTCAGCTTGTCCGACTACGGCCACAGGCAGGCTAAGAACACGACCATCAGCGTCATTCGCTTCGGACAGGCTTTCTGTTGCCGATGTGACATAGAGATTGGTAAGGTCTTGGCCACCAAAGGCAGGACAGCTTGGTTGCGAAGCCGCTAAATTCACAGTGCTATCTACACGTCCTTCGGGCGCATATCGGGTCACGCGATGAGCCCCCCATTGCGCGTTCCAAAGGTAGCCCTCAGAATCCACAACGGCACCATCCGGGTTCAACCCTTCAGCGTTCAGATCAACAAACACCGTCGCTGGCCCCGTGGGCCACCCCTCGCTGTCCAGCGTCTGCCGCATGATCTGGCGCGTTGGAGTATCAGCATAATAGGCAAAATTGCGATCTGGAGAGAAACAGATGGCATTCGATATGGTAATGTCGTGATAGAGTGGCTCAAGCTTACCCTGATAGAAGCGATAAATCGCTCCTGCGCAATCTTCAGCCTGTTTCCCCATCGTCCCGATCCAGAACCCGCCCCAAGGGTCCGCACGGCCGTCGTTTGAGCGTGTGACCGGATTGTCAGCTTCCAAATCGATGACGTGTTCACTGGTACCCGTAGCAATATCGAACCTGAAGAGCGCCGTTTCAGAGGCGATCAAAAGCGTATCGTGATCCAGCCAGCCAGCGGCAGAGACGTGCTCGTCGAATTGCCACATCAACGGGCCCGATGCCTCGCGGGTCAGCAATTGTTTGGCGTTAATATCAAACCAGAAGAGCTGACCCCGCTCTGGATGCCAAAGTGGCCCCTCGCCCAGATGACAAACGCGCTCATCAATAATTTGAACGGCACCGCTCATATTTGGAATGCCTCGTCATAGGCTACGACGATCGCGTCAGCTTTGGCCCTAACGGCCGTGGCATCATCACCCGGCTTGTAAAGCGCTGACCCGATGCCAAACCCGTCAACGCCTGCCTGCTTCCATGCTGCAAAGTTGTCCGGTCCGGCTCCGCCCACCGCAAGCACCTTGGTTACCTTTGGCAAGACTGCCCGAATGGCTTTCAACCCGTCCGGTCCGATCGACAATCCCGGGAAAAGCTTCAGCCCGTCCGCGCCTGCTCGTAATGCAGCAAAACATTCAGTCGGCGTCATGACACCGGGATAGGATGCCATCCCCAACCGTTTCGTTTCCGAAATAACTTCGGGGTTGCAGTCTGGAGAAACGATCAAAGCGCCACCAGCAGCTTTGACGGCTTGCACGTCTTCTGTGGTCAAAACTGTCCCTGCTCCGATCAGCGCTTGCAGCCCAAGCGCCTTGGCCAAAACAGCAATGCTCTCAAGTGGATCGGGTGAGTTCAGCGGGACCTCGATCTTTGTGATACCGGCTGCAACAAGCGCTTCACCGATACCCTCAACCTCGTTCGGGGTCACGCCTCTAAGGATCGCGACTAAATTCCGGCTCATTCTGTGCCCCCTGTTTGGTATTTGTATGCTGCGCCCAATCCGGCCAGTGTCATAGCCGTTGCGTCTGCAAGCGTGGCTGCCATGCCCTGAGCTCCCAACCCTTTTTGGTAAAGCGCGCTTAGACGTGCATCGCCAATCAAGACAACCTGTTGGCCAAGCCAATAGGCTTTGGCGGACGCCAGCTCCAATCCGATCAGCATTCCCGAAAGTCGCGCTTTTGCGTCCGCTGCGGCCTGCCCCTGCAACAGGTCGGCTGCTCGCAATTCGAAAAGCCGCGCACCAAAAGATGCCGGGCGTGTCAGGCACTCTGACAAGGCGGCGTCGAAAGCATCGTCGCTCCAGCCGTCACCGCTCAAGCTATGACGCAGGACCGATTGCTTTGACAGCAGCGCGAAGAGTTCTCCGGTCATGCAGGTTTGAAAGCTGTCGACCTTTCCCGCGCTCACATTCACCCATTTGGTATGCGTTCCCGGCATGCAGATCACCCCGTCAAAACGGGGATTGGCAGCAAGGTAGCCTGCGATCTGCGTTTCCTCGCCACGCATGACATTTGCACTTGGGGTGATTTGGCTCAGCCCCGGCAGAATAGTGACCGACAGCCTTGGATCGGTGACAGGGGCTTGCACCCCATCGGTCTGTTCCGGTTTGCACGGCACCGCCGCATAAGGCGCCTCGATCCAGCCTTTTCGTGCTCCCACCATGCCACAAGCCACCGCTTGTGTGACCTCGCCTTCGCTAAGCCAGTCGTCGATCAGCGCGATGAGCGCAGGCTCAAAACCCGCAGGTTCAAGCTGTCCCATGCCCTTGTCGGACAGGCGATGATCCCGGACCTCTCCGCTCTCGCTGACAAGCCAAACCCGCAGGTTGCTGGTACCCCAGTCTATCGCGATCCAGTCAGACATTGACTACCCCGTCACCACGACGCCGCCATCAATGACCATCGTCTGACCCGTCATCATACGACTGACATCCGAGGCCAGAAACAGGACGCCCCCGACGATATCTTCCGGCACCAGATGTTCTTTAAGGCACAGACGCTCAAGATGCGATGCTAAGGAAATCGGGTCTGCCCAAAGGTCCAGTTGCTTTTGCGTCAGAACCCATCCCGGCGCCAAGGCGTTGACGCGGATGTTCGACGCGCCCAAGTCGCGCGCAAGGCTTCGGGTCATGCCGTTCAGTCCGGCGTTGGCCGTCGTGTATAGCGGATAGCCTGCGTTCCCCATCATATAGCTGATCGAGGTGAAGTTAATGATCGTACCTTTACCGGCCGCCTTCATTGCCGGAACAACCGCCTGCGCCGCAAAGAAGTAGGCTTTCAGGTTGATCGCCTGCATCCAGTCCCAGAACTCTTCGGTGACGTCCTCGACTGCGTGGCGTTTGTCATTGGCGGCGTTGTTGACCAACACCTCAATCGCGCCATGCGTCTCAGCCGCATGGTCAATAGCAGACTTCAAAGCCGCCATATCGGTAATGTCACACGGTATGAACAAGGGTCGGACACCATGCTTGGCTTCCATCTCGTCGCAGAACTCTGATGCGTCCGAGCGCTGCACAAAGGCAACCTTCGCACCTTGCGCCAGGAATCCGTCTGTCAAAGACGCACCGATCCCCGAGCCGCCGCCGGTGATAAAAACGCTCTTGCCGTTCAGGTCGTGGAATGTTGCTGGAATACTCATCAGTGGCTTTCTCGTGTCACGGGGCGGGTGTCTTTGCCGACAAGGAAATCAAGGTCTGCGCCTTGATCCGCTTGCAGCACATGGTCGATATACATCTTGGCATAGCCACGTGTGTAATGCGGTGGCTCAGGCTGCCAGTTGGCGCGACGCGCCTCCAGCTCTTTGTCCGACACCAACAATTCCAACACACCGTTTGACGCAGAAACCTTGATCCGATCCCCCGTTTTGACCAGAGCTAAGGTGCCGCCATCATTGGCCTCGGGGCTGACATGCAGGATCACGGTCCCGAAGGCCGTGCCCGACATACGCGCGTCGCTGACGCGGATCATGTCGCGCACGCCCTCTTTCACCAACTTTGCAGGGATCGGCATGTTGCCCACTTCCGGCATGCCGGGATAGCCCTTGGGACCGCAGCCCTTGAGAACCAGAATGGTGTCCGGGGTTACGGGCAGATCATCGCGGTCAATATTGGCTTTCAGGTCTTCGATGCTTTCGAACACATAGGCCTCTGCCTCATGCTCAAGCAGCGCATCGGTTGCGGCCGACGGCTTCACGATGGCGCCACGTGGTGCAAGATTGCCCCGTAAAACGCGCAACCCTGCGGCCGGCTTGAGCGGTTCGTCGAATGAGCGGATCACGTCGCGGTTCCAGCACTCGGCCCCTTCGGCATAGGCTGAGATATCTCCGCCCAACACCGTTTTAGCCGCGCGCAGCTTGGCCGAAAGTTCTTTCAGCACCACCGGCATACCGCCCGCGTAGCAGAAGTCTTCCATGAGATATTTGCCGGATGGCATACAGTTCACCAGCAAAGGCACATCTGATCCGATCTCGAAATCACTGAGCGTCAGGTCCACCCCGACCCGTCCGGCCAAAGCCAGCAGGTGCACCACCGCGTTCGTCGATCCTCCAACCGCAGCATTGGCCAGAATGGCGTTCTCGAACGCTTCTTTGGTAAGGATATCGGACGGCTTCAGGTCTTCCTCGACCATTTCGACAATTCGTTTGCCGGTTAGATGCGCCAAGGCCATGCGGCGGGCATCTACAGCAGGCAAAGCCGCGTTTGTTGGCAAGCTCATCCCCATCGCTTCGACAAGCGAGGCCATGGTCGAGGCCGTGCCCATCGTCATGCAAACGCCCTTAGACCTGCTCATGCCGGATTCAGCCGCCATGAAGTCGTGAAGCGTCATTTCGCCCGCGCGCACGGCTTCCGAGAACTTCCACACATCCGTGCCAGAACCAATATCTTTGCCCTGCCATTTGCCGTTGAGCATCGGGCCAGAACTGACGACGATTGTCGGCAGGTCAACTGAAGCCGCGCCCATCAATTGCCCCGGCGTGGTCTTGTCGCAGCCACCCAGCAGGACGACTCCGTCCATTCCGTAAGCACGGATTGACTCTTCGACGTCCATTGCCAGCAGGTTGCGAAACAACATGGCGGTCGGCTTCATCTGTGTCTCGCCAAGCGACATCACAGGGAACTCAACCGGAAAGCCACCCGCCTCCCAAACGCCGCGCTTCACACCCTCGGCCAGTTCGCGCAGGCCCGAATTGCATGGGGTCAATTCGGACCATGTATTACAAATCCCGATCACCGGTCTCCCGTCAAAGGCGTGATCCGGGAACCCCTGGTTTTTCATCCAACTGCGATGGATAAAGCCGTCCTTGTCCAACTTGCCATACCAGGCCCGATTGCGTCTGTCGTTCGCCATGTCTTTGTTTCCAGTGCCGAAAGTGGTATAAATGTTAATCCGCTAAGTGGCTGCAAGCTCTTCTAGCCACTCGCGATGCGGCAGCGCTTTTGAGGCCACCTTGCGCGTCTGCCTTAACTATCGCTTTCAATCTCCGATGATCGCTGGACGAAGCGGCAAAACGGATGCCACTTCGCGTGATCGCAGATACATGCGACGGCGGGAACCCCGAAGCGGACGTGTCCGTTGCACTCAATTCAACCAGGCCGCAGTTGAAAACACGATTGCGCGTGGGCCAAACTCACGATTTTCCGGCAGCAGACCCAGTCCCCCGCATCTCATCGAAGACGAACTCCGTTGTCGTCAAACAGGAGCGCCGACGCCGTCGAGAAACTGGCGCTGCGGCGCTGTCCCTGTGCAAAGCTGCGGTCGTCGGATTTGATCGTCACCAGCGGACCCCCGTTGCTGCGACCATAGACGAAAACCTCGCCGCCAAGGTTTTCGACCATCTCGACGTCGACCTGCAGTTCGGCGTCGCCGTCGGCCGCGAAATGCTCCGGCCTCAGGCCGACCGTCACTCCGGTTCCGACTTCGGGCGAGGCAGCAAGCCGCGGCAGCGGAATGACCTGATCGCCGTGTTCGGTCAGTTTCACGCCGTCGGCGGTGACCTCGCCGGTGAGAAAGTTCATCTTCGGGGATCCGATGAACCCGGCGACGAAGACGTTGTCAGGGTCGTCGTAGAGCGCCAGCGGACTGCCGACCTGCTCCACCAGACCTGCGCGCAGCACGACGATCTTGTCGGCAAGGGTCATCGCCTCGACCTGGTCATGGGTGACATAGATCATTGTCGACGCCAGTGATTTGTGCAGGCCCGCGATCTCGAGCCGGGTCTGGACACGCAGCTCCGCGTCCAGGTTGGACAGCGGCTCGTCGAACAGGAAGACCTCGGGATGGCGGACGATCGCGCGACCGATCGCCACCCGCTGGCGCTGGCCGCCCGACAGCTGGCCGGGCTTGCGGTCGAGCAACCGATCGAGCTCGAGGATGCGCGCGGCCTCCTTGACCTGGCTGTCGATCTCCGCCTTCGACGTTCCCGAATACTTGAGCGCGAAACCCATGTTCTCGGCGACCGTGAGATGCGGGTAAAGCGCATAGGTCTGGAAGACCATCGCGATTCCGCGTTGCGCCGGATCGAGTTTCTCGACCCGCCTGTTTCCGATCTCGATCATGCCGTCGCTGATGTCTTCCAGCCCGGCGATCAGGCGCAGCAAGGTGGATTTGCCGCAACCCGACGGGCCGACGAAGACCACGAATTCCCCGGGCTCGATGTCGAGATCGATCCCCTTGATCACATTCGCAACGCCAAAAGACTTCTTGACGCCGCGCAGTTTGAGCCCACTCATCCCGCATCCTCCTTCGAAAGCAGCCCGACCGATTGCCGGCCGAAACGCTGGCTGGTGATCTGAAGTTCGACCGGTCCCTCCCGGCCGCTTGATTCGATCCAGAACCCGACGCTGCCGCCCTGCATGGCAAGCAGGGCCGGCCCGAGACGGCGTGCCGCGCCCGAGACCTCGACCTCGATCGGTTCGGAGAAATACGGCAGTTTCCGCCCGGCCTGATCCAGGGCGCGGACCATGACGCGCAGGCAGTCGCCTTTCGGCGCCATGGCGGTCCGGTCGGGGGCGATCTCCAGCGCGCTGGGGATCTTCCTCTCCGGCAGCAGACACTCCGCAACCGCAGCGCCGTCCAGATACCCGGTCAGCGCGGTCGTCTCCCAGCGTTCGCCCCATTCGCCGAGTTCCGCGTCGGTGAAATGTTTGCGATCGATGATCACCGGCGGGTGCGGCAGATGCGGGAAGGCTTCCCGGTCCGGCTTGATCCGCCGCGGCGCGGTGCCGGCATAGCGGATCTCGACCTCGTCGCAATTGGTCAGGACGATCAGGGGAAAGATCCCGCCGATATTGCGTTCGCCCCGGGCGTAGTGGGTCACCGGTTCCATGACCACCCGTTCCGACGGCTCCGTCTGGCTGGCATAGGCATAGGCCGCGAATTTCGGTTCGCGGTACATGTCCATCACGCCGTGATAGCAGATGCCGTCGCCCGAGCCGAAATCCGCATGTGTGTTGTAGTCGAAGGCGCACCATCCGATGCAGCCCGCGACCGCGCTGTCGCCATAGGCCGCGTCCATGACCTCGAGATGGCGCAGGACATGTTCGTTCTGGCGCAATTCGTTGTCGGTGCTCTTGGTCGGGAACATGTGGCCGTTGTATTCCGTCACCAGATAGGGGACGTCGTGCCCCAGCCCGGTCACTTCCCGTTGCGGCCGCAACGGCGTCCGGCCGCGGTTGCCACCGAGTTCATGCGACCCCAGGACGAAGTCGTTCATCGTATAGACGTCTTCCAGAAACTCGCTTTCGGCGATGCAGCGGATCCCGCCGGTGGGCCGGGTGGTGTCGAGAGCGCGCGCCACGCGGTTTGTTTTGGCGTAGAACGCGTGATCGTCCGGGCTTTCATTGATCCGCACACCCCACATGATGACCGAGGGATGGTTCCAGTCGCGACGGATCATGCGTTCGACATTGCGCACCGATTCCGCCTTCCATACGCTGCCGCCGATGTGTTGCCAGCCAGGGATCTCCTCGAGCACCAGCAAGCCGATGCGATCGCAATGGTCGAGAAACCAGGGCGACGGCGGATAGTGCGAGCTGCGCACGGTATTGCAGCCGAGCTCGTACCTGACGATCTCCGCGTCGCGCTCCTGGGCGGCGCGGGGCAGCGCATAGCCGACATGGGGAAAGGACTGGTGCCGGTTCAATCCACGAATTTTCAGGGGCTTGCCGTTCAACCGGAAGCCGTCGGTGGTGAAATCGACGCTGCGAAACCCGAACTGCGTCGACCAGCCATCCCGGCCATGCGCCGTTTCAAGGACCAGGGACAGCGTGTAGAGCGCGGGGTCCTTGACATCCCACAGCGCGATGTCCTTCAGGCCGGCAAGGTCGATGGCAACCCGGGCCTCGGACACCGGCACCGTGGCGGTTGCGACGGTCCTGCCGCCGCGGTCGATCAGCTCCGCGGTGATCCGCCCCTCGATCTCCTGGTCGCAAGCATTGGCCAGCGTGACGACGGCATGTACAGTTTTTTCCGCCGCCAGGACATCGGGCGTTTCGACCTTGGCGCCCGCGATCGAGAGGGCCGGCGCGACCTCGATCCAGGCGTCCCGGTAGATGCCGGCATAGGTCAGATAGTCGATCTGCCCTCCGAAGGGCGGGATTTCGGGGTTTTCCGTCCCGTCCAGAACGACCGTCAACAGGTTGTCACCGGGGCGGAGCCGGTCGGTCAGCCGGGCGTGGATCGGCGTATATCCGTCCTTGTGGGCGGCAATTTCCGTGCCGTTCAGGTAGATCCGGGCATCCGCCATCACCGCGTCGAACCGCAGCGTCACCTCCTGGCCGTCCCAGGCGGGATCGGGGCGGATCAGCTTCTGATAGGTGTACCGGCGCTGGTAGGCCGTTTGATCCGCATGGTTGTAGGGCAGATCGACCGCGTTATGGGGCAGAGTGACCGCCCGCCCGCGGCGGGCCTGCTGCCTCAGTTCGGGCGCATCGCCCTCGTGGAACTGCCAGTCGGTATTGATGTTCGTTGTGTGCGGCATCGTGCTTTCCTATTTGACTGCACCCAGCATGCCCTGGACGAATTGGCGCTGGAGGACGAAGAAGATGAGAAGCGTGGGCAGGGTGGCCAGGATCGTCGCGACCATCAGAGCGCCATAGTCGGGCAATTGCTGCGTCCCCAGAGACGAGATGGCGAGCGTGATGGTTTTCTTGTCGTTGGTCTGCAAGACGATCAACGGCCAGAGGTAGCTGTTCCATTGCGCCATGAACACGATGATCGTCGCGGCGGCATAGGTTGATTTCATCACCGGCATGTAGATGAACGCGAAGATCTGCCATTCTTTCAGCCCGTCGACGCGGGCGGCATCGCGCAGCTCGCTCGGAAAAGCGATGGTCGCCTGGCGAAAATAGAACATGATGAACAACAGCGAGAGCGCGGCGACCGAGGGAAGGATGACGCCGATATGGGTGTTGATCAGCCCGATCTTGCCGGTCAGGACGAAGAGCGGAACCATCAGCGCGGCGAAGGGGATCGACATCAGAAGCAGCAGGCCGCCGAATACCCTGTCCTTGAACCTGGACTTGAAGACCTCGAAACCGTAGCCCGCCATCGACGCCACCAGCAGCGTCAGGGCCGTGCCGATGATCGCGACCTTGAAGGAATTGTAGAGGATCTCCGGGACATTGTTCGTGGTGACGAGGGTCGAGAGGTTCTCGGCCAGGGCCGATCCCGGCCAGCTTCTGCCCTTGATGATATCGGCGGACGTATTGGTGGCACCGATGATCATCCAGGCGAAGGGGAAGACGGAGACGAAGGCCATGACTCCGAGGAAGCCATAGGTCGCCAGGGTTCTGAACGATCTCATTTCCGGTCCCTCGCAACGTAGAATTGGATGAAGCTGAGGATCGCCACGAGAACCACGATGACGTAGGACACCGTCGCGGCGTATCCGAAGCTCGGCATGAACTTGAAGGTCAGATTGTAGATGTACATGGACAGCGTGAGCGTCGCATCGCCCGGCCCGCCTTCGGTCAGGTTCACCACCTCGTCGAACAGTTGCAGCGTGCCGATCGTCGACATGACGCAGGTGAACAGGATCACCGGTTTCAGCATCGGAATGGTCAGTCGGAAGAAGACCGCTCTGGGTGGCACCCCGTCCACGCGCGCGGCCTCGTAGATCGAGCGGTCGATGTTCTGCAGGGCCGCAAGGTAGAAGATCATGTTATACCCGGTCCAACGCCAGGTGATCCCGATGATGACAAGAACCTTGGCCCAGAACGGATCGCTCAGCCAGGGGATCGGCTGGTCGATCAGGTAGAGCCCGATGAGCGTCTGGTTCACCACCCCGTCGAGTGCGAACATCGACTTGAAGAGAATGGCATATGCGACAAGCGACGTGACGCAGGGCAGGAAGATCGCGGTTCGCAGCAAGCCGCGAAATTTCAGATCGGGATTGTTCAGCAAAGTGGCCATGAGCAGAGCCAGAACGATCATGATCGGCACCTGCACCACCAGAAAGGTGCCGGTGTTCAGCAGGGCTTGCAGGAAGACAGGATCCTCCGTCAAGCGCAGGAGGTTGTCGAAGCCGCCGAAGGACAGATTCATCCCCCTGCCGGTCTGAAAGCTCATCCACAAGGAGGACAGGATCGGGTAGATCATGAAGAGCCCGATCATGACCATCGCGGGCATGATGAATGCCCAGCCGTTCGATTTCATAGATTTCACCGCATGACCTCCTTCGATTCAGCCGCGGCCAAGGCAGGGCAGCCGCCGCGGCCGCCGCCCCGTCTCGGGATTACCGGATGGCCTGGGTCAGGCGCCGCTCGTAGGTTTCGAGCGCGTCGTCAAGCGCGGCATCGCCGCGGATCACGTCTGGCACATAGGCGAGGAAGGCCGCTTCCGCCTCGAAGGTAAAAACGCCGAAATTGACCTCCGGAACCACGCCGAGCCAATCCGCGAAGTCGGCCCAGATCTTCTGGTCGGCAAAAAACGGATCCGGCGCGTCGTAGGCGGCGGTGTGACGCGCCGCCAGCAGCGAACCGACCGCGCCCTTGTCGGCGAGGATATCGGCGTAGAAGTCGCTGTCGCCGGCCCAGACATCGTTCAGGAAATCCAGCGCCACTTCGGTGTTCGGCCCCTCGGCCATGACGTACCAGCTGGAACCGCCGACGTTCGAGGCATGCACCGCACCTTCGATACCGTCGATGCGCGGGATCGGCGCCACGGCCCATTCCCCGGCCTGATCGGCGTTGGCCTTGATGGCGGCGGTGATCCATGCGCCGGTGGCGACGCCGCTCACGTCATGCGAGGTGAAGGCCCCGACATATTCGGTCCAACCCGCGGCATCCTGCACAATGCCGGATGTCATGACCTTGATGTATTCCTCGACAACCTTGCGGAACCGCGGATCGGCCCCCAGCGATACCGCACCGTCCGGCGTGGTGTACCAGGTGCCCGCCGATTGCAGCATGAGCCGGAGCAGGTCGGTGCGGTTGAACGGCTGAACCAGGAAATCCTTGCCGGTCACGGCCTCCACCGACTGGCCGATCTCGATGAACCTGTCCCAGGTGATACCCACCAGGTCATCCTGCGCGAATCCCGCCGCTTCCAGATCGGCGCGATGATAGAATACGCCGGTGACACCGGAATCGAAGGGCATCGAATAGGCCGTCCCGTCCACCGTTGCCAAGGCGACCTTGTAGGGCGCCATGCCGGACAGGTCGACATGCTCGCCCACCGGTTCGAATGCCTGCGGGAAGGTGAGCAGAAATCGTTGGGCGGCATAATCCTCGATCAGCACGATGTCCGGCAGGCCCTGGTTGCTGCCCGAGGCAAGCTGCGATTGCAGTTTCTGCTCCAGCGCATCCTTGCCGAAATCGGCAACCACCAGGCTCACGTCGGGATGTTCGGCCTGATAGCGCGCCATGGCCCTTTGCATCGAGTCACCGTTGAAATTCGGATCCCAGCTCCAGACCGTGAGCATGGTCTCGGCCGATGCCGTTCCGGCAGCAAGGCTCAGGGCGCCGGCGGTGAGCATGGCGCCAAGGCTGCCGGTCGATTTCAGTGAATTTAGTCTCATTCTCTCTCCTCCTTGAGATCGGACAACGCTGCCCGAGATCGGACATAGCACGATTCGGAAAAAAATTTAGTAAAAATTTATTTCAACAATCAGACGGTCTGTCTGCAGTTGCGCGGTATCAGTCTCTAGCAACGCCGACGCGAGATGGAGTCTGTTGCTTGCTGTGTCGAGTTCTGAAATGACCTGGCCCGGTGGCTGCCAATCGGGCGGCATGCTTCCACTCAGCCTGTTGAGCAAACTCTACGTGCGCACAAGCGCCGCCACCGCAACAAGCTTCGGCTTCAATGAGGGGCCCAAATGCTCGGTAGAGCCAAATGAAGCTTGCTTTGCGCGACCGCCCAAGACATCGCTGCCACAGATGTGAGCCCGGCAACGACCGTTGCCGCCTCCGGGCCGATTTTACAGACCGGTTGAACGTCGGCTACTTTCACGCCAGACGATGTCCGTCTCCAGCGTAACATGCTTGGTCACACGCCGTCCGCGAAGACGTTCCACAAGAAGATCAACAGCAGTTTCACCAATCGTTTCCACGGGGATGCGGACCGTCGAAAGCGGTGGTGTCAAAAATTGAGCGACCGAAACGTCGTTGAAGCTGACCACTGATACATCTTGCGGAATCGAACGACCGGTTTCCTGAAGGGCACGGTATACCCCTACGGCCACGCCATCATTGAAGGCCACGATTGCATCCGGCTGCACGACGTTGTCCAGCAAATCCACCGTCAAACCGTAGCCGAGCCGCTCCCAATGCCGGTCACCGCCGTCATTTGAGACCTTGCACATAGAGGCGTCGAACCGGTTGGCCTCCCGCATCCACTCGCAGTATGCCGCATAGCGGACTTCGTCGCGGTGTTCGGAATTCAGTTCCTTGCCCAGACCGACAAAGGCAATCCGCTTTGCGCCATTTGAGTCCAGGCAAGTCAGCGTTTCACGCATCGCATCGCGCAGATTTGTTTCCACGGTATCAAATTTCCTGTTGGGCGCGGTGCAATCTGCAAACACGATATTTTGGCCGAAGGGTGCCATCCAGGAGCTGTCGTCCGAGGGTTCTGCGGCTATGGCAATCGCTGCCCGCACGGATGGTCCCGGCGAGTTCTGATCCCCGATCTGATCGCGACGCACAGTAACCGCGTTGATACGCTGTTCCTTGCACCGCCTTTCAATCCCGAGACGCAGGCCAACGTAATACGGATCGCCCAGTTCTTCTGCCGGGTCCAAAAAGTGCACGATGGCGATCGCTCCAAGTCTCTTGCCAAGCCGGTTTCTAGGGGTTTGATAGTTCAGCGATTCCGCTGTCTCAATAATGAGTTTGCGCTTCACGTCACCCACGGAAAGGGTTGGGTCCCCGTTAAGAACCCGCGAAACTGTCGCCGCAGAGACGCCAGCACGATCGGCAATATCTTTTATCGTGACCAAACCATCGCCCCAAGTTTAGAGTGTTTCGGGAAAGCCTTGAATCACCAAAACCCTGCCACGCCTTCGGCGCTCTCGGGCTTTTGGTGATGCTTGATGGCTCAAGTATCCCCCGAAACGTTTTAGTAAATAATTTATCATACCGCGATGCCCGTCATACATCAACGCCCCTGCAGCAGCATTTGGTGCGCGAGTTGAACCAAAGCGGCCCTGCCGGAGGCTCCGGGTTCTCGAGAGCTTGAGGAGCCATTCACAAGAACAGGGATGATGACAAGACTTTTGCGCCCTGATCCGTCATCCCGCCGGTGGCCGATTGGGGACGATTTGCGACTGCCGCAATTCAACGCCGGTCCAGCTCTTGCAGCCAGAGGAAAATGACCGGATAGTGTCGGCACGATGGCATGTCGCGCGATGATGTCCGGGGAACGACTTGGATGGGATGCGCCCGATCGTGAAGCGGCTCAGCCGATTTAGGGGTGCAACAAAGGGACACGTGAGCAAACCTTGGGCGAAGCAAAAACAATTGTCTCCAACGACTGGTTGTCGGTCTACGCAATGGCGGTAAATGAGGAAAACGCCGCCGGTGGACGGGTCGTTACATCGCCCACGAACGGCGCGGCGGGCGTCGTACCTTCGGTCATCCGCTACTATCGGGACCACTGCATCGGTGCGACAGAACAGGGTGTCGAGACACTCCTTCTGACCGCTTCTGCCATCGGCGGCCTTATCAAGCACCGCGCGTCGATCTCGGGGGCGGAATGTGGCTGTCAAGCCGAAGTCGGTAGCGCATCGGCGATGGCCTCGGCAGGCTTGTGTGCCGCATTGGGCGGCACCAACGAGCAGATCGAGAACGCCGCCGAAATCGCGCTGGAACATCACCTTGGCATGACCTGTGATCCTGCGGCTGGGCTGGTACAGGTGCCCTGCATCGAGCGCAACGGATTGGGGGCCATCAAGGCCGTCAGCGCCGCAAGCCTCGCTCTGCGAGGTGATGGCACGCATTTCATGCCGCTGGATAATTGTATCGAGACCATGCGGCAGACCGGCGAAGACATGAACACCAAATACAAGGAGACGAGCCTTGGAGGCCTTGCTGTCAACTTGCCCGAGTGCTGAACCCAAGTCAGGTCCTGGAACGAAGTCAGAGCCGCAGTACATCTTGAAACTGTCCTGCGCTGCGGCGCCGGGGATCGTGGCAGCTGTCACCACTGCGCTTGCGGAGCAGGGCGCTAATCTTGTCGAAACCACACAGTTCTGGGATCGCCAGAGTAACCGCTTTTTCCTTCGCGTGGCGTTTCTGGCAAGCGCAGACGATGAGGGGCGAATCTTCGATGCGCTTGCTCCGATCAAAGCGCGGTTCGAGATGGAGATGATCCTGAGTCACACCGGACGTAAGCCGCGCATTCTCATAATGGTGTCGCGCTTCGATCACGCATTGCTGCACCTTCTTTACCAGGTGCGTGTCGGCTGGCTCGACGCGGAGGTGGTCGGCATTGTGTCGAACCATCCGGATGCTCAGCGTGTCGCCGAACAGGAGGGTTTGCCTTTTCACCACATTCCGGTCAACCGAGACACCAAGCCGGAGGCCGAGGCGAGACTGCTAGCGCTGGTTGAAGATGTGGATGCGGATCTCGTGGTGTTGGCGCGCTATATGCAAGTTCTGTCCGACGAGATGTCGCGCGCGCTCTCCGGGCGGGTGATCAACATCCACCATTCCTTCCTGCCCAGCTTCAAGGGGGCCAAGCCCTATCACCAGGCCCATGAACGAGGGGTGAAGCTCATCGGGGCCACTGCCCATTATGTGACCGCCGATCTGGACGAGGGCCCGATCATCGAACAGGAGGCCGAACGCGTGGTCCATTCCATGACGCCCGACGATCTTGTTGCCGTGGGTCGTGACATCGAATCCCGCGTGCTGGCCCGCGCGGTCAAGATGCACCTTGAGGGTCGCGTCATGCTGAACGGGCAAAGGACGGTCGTCTTCAACTAGTGCACACTATCACTCGGTGAAATCGTTACGTCATCATCATTGCTCGAGACAATGGCGGCGGACGGCGCGGGCCAAAACTGGATCGCCACTTCACCGCTCTCAAGCGTATCAAGGGCGGGACGGTGCGTGGAATGCAACGGCAATGTCGGCGGCCAGCCGTGCATTGTTCTTCACCAGCGCGATATTTGCCTTGAGGCTCCGCCCCTCTGACAGCTCGAATATGCGTTGTAGCAGAAAGGGCGTTACCGCCTTGCCGGAAATGCCTTGCGCCGCCATCTCGGATTGCGCCGTTTCGATATAGCCGTCGATGATATTGGATGGGATTTCGTCATCCGCCGGGATCGGGTTCGCAACAAGGAGCCCTGCCTCGAGGCGAAGGTCGTCGCGGACCTTCTGAAATTCGGCGATCTCGTTTGCACTGTCGAGCCGCAGCGGTATCTCGAGGTCAGACTCCGCAGTCCAAAACGCCGGAAGCGTGTCCGTCCGATACCCCACGACCGCGACGCCTTGGGTTTCCAAAACTTCCAGTGTCTTCGGCACGTCCAGAATAGCCTTCGCTCCAGCGGCGACGACCATAACATCGGTCTTTCCCAATTCCGTTAGATCCGCTGAGATGTCGAAGCTTGTTTCGGCCCCGGCATGCACACCGCCAATACCGCCCGTGGCGAACACCCGGATGCCGGCCATTCGCGCAACGATCATCGTGGCTGCAACGGTTGTTCCGGCTGATTTCTTCTGAGAGATCGCAAACGCAATGTCCGCACGTGAGATCTTTAGGGCGTCCGTTACTTTCGCCAGGCGACTCAGCTCTTCGGCATCGAGGCCGATTTTCAGGCGTCCATCCAGAACGGCAATGGTGGCGGGAACAGCACCGCGCTGTCGGATTTCCTCTTCGACGGATGTCGCCATGTCCACATT
>JAUIDM010000353.1 GCA_030428915.1 Alphaproteobacteria bacterium
CTCGGCCGGATGAAGTTCCATGCTGCCACCAGTTGGCACGTCGAGTCCGCCCACGAGGTCGGCGAGTGCCGACTGACCGTTGCCCGAGACACCGGCAAGGCCAATGATCTGGCCTGCGCGCAGGGTCAGGTCGACGCCAGCAAGGCCCGGCGCATTGCCGCGTGGCGCAGTACGGATGCCTTTCAACGTCATAAGTGCCTCGCCCGGCGCGCGTTCGGCGAGTTTCGGTGCCGTGATCTCGGCACCGACCATCATCTCGGCAAGTTTGTGGCGGTCGGTTTCGGCGGTCGCCACCTCACCAACCAACCGCCCGTGCCGCAGGACGAGCACGCGCGAGGAAATCGCCATCACCTCACCCAGCTTGTGGGAGATGAAGATGATCGAGAGTCCAAGCGCCACGGCCTTGCGCAACGTTGCGAACAAAGCCGTCGTTTCCTGCGGAGTCAGCACTGCGGTAGGTTCGTCAAGGATCAGGATGCGGGCGTCACGATAGAGCGCCTTCAGGATCTCCACCCTTTGTCGTTCGCCGACTGACAATGTGCCGACCCTCGCATCCGGATGGACCGACAGTCCGAAATCGGCCGACAGTTTCTGCACCTTCGCCCGTGCGGCACGCGCATTCAGCCGGGCCGAGAGAAGTGACCCGGTTCCGAGAAGGATGTTCTCAAGCACCGTCATGTTGTCGGCCAGGGTGAAGTGCTGGTGCACCATGCCGACGCCCGCCATCAGCGCGGCGCTCGGATGGCCCGGGGGCAGGGGATGGCCGAAGACCTCCACGGTTCCTTCATCGGCGGTGTAATGGCCGAAAAGGATGTTCATCAGCGTGGTCTTTCCCGCGCCGTTTTCGCCGAGCAGGGCGATGACCTCGCCCTTCTTCAGGTCAAACGAAATCGCATCGTTGGCGACCAGCGGGCCAAACCTTTTGGTGATGCCGTCGAGGCGGAGGACAACCTCCGCCCCCTCGCTCCCCGCCATCAGGATGACGTCGGTTCTTCGTCGTTGATCTCGACGATAAAGCTGCCGTCCTTGATCGCTGCCTCGCGTTCAGCCACCAGGGCCATCGCCGCCTCGGGCACCTTGCCTTCAAACGTGCCAAGCGGCGCCAGCGAGCAGCCGCCCTCCTTGAGGAAGGAATAGACGCCGTAATTGTCAGCGGTGAAGCTACCATCGGCAACCTTCGCCAAAGCCGCGTTCAGCGTCGGTTCGAAATGCCAAAGCGCCGAGGCGACAACGGTATCGGGATAGTCCGCCTGCGTGTCGATCACATTGCCAACGGCAAGGAGGCCGCGTTCCTGCGCCGCGTCCGATACGCCGAAGCGTTCGGCATACATGAGGTCGGCGCCGTTATCGATCATGGCAAAGGCGGTTTCCTTTGCCTTCGGCGGATCGAACCAGGAACCGATGAAGGAAACCTGGAAGGTCGCGTCGGGTTTCATCTCGCGCACACCCGCCATAAAGGCGTGGATCAGCCGGTTGACCTCCGGTATCGGAAAGCCGCCGACGACGCCGATATTGCCCGATTGCGTCATCGCACCCGCGATGATGCCCGAGAGATAGCTCGCATCCTGGATGTAGTTGTCGAAGACGGCGAGGTTCGGCAGCGCGGGGTCATGCAGGAAGCTGGACCCCAGGAGGAAGGCGGTTTCGGGATAGTCGGCCACAACCTCGCGCGCCTCCTGCTCCACCCCGAAGATCTCGCCGACGATCAGCTTCGCGCCCTGTTCGGCATATTCCCGCATCACGCGGGGATAGTCTGTATTGGCGGTGTTTTCGGTATAGGTGTAATCAGCCGTGCCCGCGACCACCGCGGCCTCGGCCGCGACATGGATGCGGCTGACCCATTGCTGTTCGACGGGCACGGTGTAGATGCCCGCAATCTTGATCGGGTCAGCGGCGCGAAGTGGTTTCGGCAGCCCGATGATCCCTGTCGCAGCGGCCCCCGCCGCGGTGGCCATAAGATGCCGCCGGTTCAGCCCGGACGGTTTGATTCTGGTCGCCATATCAGCCCCCTGTCGTTTGTTGCAGATCGCGTCGTCAAATTTTATCAATTGGTAAAGTTTTTTCGGATTCGCGCAAGATAATTGTGCGTTGGTGGCAGTGCCGGTGCGTTGTCGCACACGGACGGGTTGAAACCCACCTTGCGACGAAGCAGGCCGGTCAGATTCCGACATAGGTCGCGAATTGTTCGGATGCCGCGCCAAGCCCGGCCGCATCCTGCGTTTCCATCACCGTTCCCCCGCTCATGAACGCAATGCGGTCCGCGACGGACAGCGCGGCATCCACCCGCTGTTCGACCAGAATCGTTGCCACGCCGGTTTCCTTCAGCGCCACTACCGTATCGCGGATGAGCGCGATCATCGAAGGCTGCAAGCCTTCGGTCGGCTCGTCCAACAGCAGGACCTTGGGTTCAAGGCAGAGCGCGCGGGCGATGGCCAGCATCTGCTGTTCACCGCCCGACAGGGTGCGTGACATCTGCCCCATGCGCTCGCGGAGCCTCGGGAAAAGGTCGAGCACGTGGTCGCGCACCCGCGGGCCGCGCGCACGCGTCATCAGCCCGACCTCGATATTCTCGGCCACGGTGAGATCGCCGAATAGACGCCGCCCCTGCGGGACATAGCCGATACCGTGGCGCGGCACCTCATGGGCAGGCAATGTGTCGATCCGGGTACCGTCCAGCGTGATCGTGCCCGTCGTGACCGGCACCTGCCCGACGATGGTCTTGAGCATCGTGGACTTGCCAGCCCCGTTGCGGCCCATGACGCAAAGAACCTCTCCGGCGCTGGCGGTCAGCGACAGCTTGCGCAGCACCTGCACCGCGCCATAGCCCGCCTCTATCCCCTCAATCTGCAACATGCGGGTCCCCCAGATAGGCGGTCTGCACCGCCTTGTCCGCCCGAATCTCCTTCGGCGTCCCGGTCGCCAGTACCTCGCCGAAATTCAGGACCGTGATGCGCTGCGCCAGGTCCATCACAACGTCCATATTGTGTTCGATAAGCAAAACCGTCGCCTCTGGAACGACGCCGCGCACGATCTCCTTGAAGGTCTCGATTTCGCCTCTCGCCAATCCTTGTGTCGGTTCGTCGAGGATCAGAAGCTTGGGTTGCAACCCCAATCCCATCGCCACTTCCAGCAACCGCTGATGGCCGTAGCTGAGCGTTCCGGCCACCTGATCCGCCCTAGCCTCAAGCCCGACCCGGGCCAGTGCCGCCATCGCGTCATCGCGCAGGCGATGTGAATGGCGGCTTTGTACGGCAAGGGCGACATTGTCGAAGACGGTGAGCGTGCCATAGACCTGCGTGATCTGGAACGTATAGGCGATACCGAGGCGCACGCGGGAATGGGCGGGCAGACGGGTTATGTTGCGCCCGTTGAAATGGATCGTGCCGGACTGGACCGGAATACGGCCGGAGAGGAGGCTGACAAAGGTCGTCTTGCCCGCGCCGTTGGGGCCGATCAGGGCGTGTATCTCACCCTGATGAAGATCGAAATCCACCCCGTCGACAGCCTTCAACCCGTCGAAATGGCGGGTCAGGCCGCGCGCTTCCAAGAGGGTTACGGCAGCCATTTCAGCCCCCGTTCGCGGATGGTGCCAA
This sequence comes from Alphaproteobacteria bacterium, assembly GCA_030428915.1. GTDB lineage: Bacteria > Pseudomonadota > Alphaproteobacteria > Rhodobacterales > Rhodobacteraceae > Albidovulum. Next base: position 3,594 of record JAUIDM010000353.1, read on the forward strand.
GGATGCCTTTCGGCGCGAATAGGATCAGCATGACAAGCGCCGCACCGGTGACGAACTGATGGGCGTCGGTGATCGAACTTGCGTAATCGATCAGGTAGAACATCAGGAGCGCGCCGAGGAACGGACCGATCACCGTGCCCGCGCCGCCTAGAAGGACATAAAGCAGCGGCAGGATCGAATACTGCACTGAGGCGAGGCTCGCCCCCGCATAGCCGAACATCAGCGCATAAGCGGCCCCCGAAAGCCCCGCATAAAGGCCTGATATGGTCAGCGCCGTCAGCTTCACCGTGAACGGGTTATAGCCCAGCATACGGCTGCGTTCCTCATTCTCGCGCATCGCCACCATGATCCGCCCGCGCGGAGAGCGGGCGAGCCAGAGGTTTACCAGAAGCGCAAAGGCAAAAAGCGCGAGTGCGACGAGGTAGCGGGTATTGTCGTCGGACAGGTCAAGCGTGGCGAGTATGCGCCCCGCCTTCGGGATCACGATGCCCTCGTCCCCACGCGTATAGCTGCCGAAATAGAGAACTGTCAGATAGCCCGCCTGCGCGAACATCAGCGTCACGATCATGAAGGCGACGCCGGCGGTCCTCAACGCGAAGAGGC
>JAUIDM010000354.1 GCA_030428915.1 Alphaproteobacteria bacterium
GCTGGAAGCGGGTGAGCCCGACCGTGTCGTACTTTGTGTCTCGCTGAAGGCCGAAAAGGCAGGGGTGCCCGTCTGGCACCGGACATGGGTCCTGGATGCCGAGGGTGATGTGCGCGGCTCCGCCATGGCGCGGCTCGTCTCCGGGACCGTGTCGCTGGCGGTGGAAGCGGTCATGGCCCGCGAAATCCCCGTCGGCCTGCATGGCGCGCCAAGCGATCCCCGGCTGGTGAAGCGGTGGCTGGAAGAGACGAGCCATCAGGCGCAATTCATGCGGTTGGTGGAGAGCATGTGAAATCTGTCGTTTCGGAAACCGGATTTCTCGGCTTGTCCCGCACGACGGCGACTGCAATAGACTGTTGTAGAATTGATTTAGAAAAGAGGATGTGTTGATGAACCTTCGATTCTTTGTTGCCTGCGTGTTACTTTCAGTTTCTTGTGCTACTACGACTGTCGCGAACACTGAGCGCCAATACCGCGCGGCGATGACGAAGATCTTCGTACCGCGTAGTGCATTCCCCATGTTCAGCTTAAATACCGCCAGGTTGGGCGAAGTGGTAGATATCACCAACCAATTGTCGGTGCATTATGCTCGAGTATGTTATCCCAATCTCAAGGAGTCTGGCTTTCGTCGAATTGACGATTTCCAAGATCGCTCAGAAATTTCTGTAGTTGCCGCGCTTGGCATCGAAGCGCAACTCCTCTCAAAAGAAGTTGCGGCAATCGACGCAAATGCGAGGGTCGAATTTGGTAGTTCGGCTTACTTAGCACTGATGCCGATCAGCACCAATGACCCGATCGGCGGTGCTTACACAATCTTGGATTTTGACTATATGAATAATGAGTGCGCTGAAATTTTGCGGGCGCTTAGCGCGAACGGCAGTGGAAATATTGTCGTGGGTAGAGTGTTTCACGGCACAGCGTTGTTTACCTCACAACTATCAATAAACGCGAGCGCTTCTGCGAGCGTTAAAATAGGAGAGATTATTAGAAAACGGTATATGATTCCTGATGGTGACGTAAGTGTCGATGGAAGTTACATGACAGTCGGAAGAGTTCAAACTCCGGGAGAGCGGACACTCGCGGTCGTACCTCTTCTTATGAACCCAGAAGAGTTGGCTGCAATTACTGCCTTTTTAAGAGGTGACCGAGGCGCAGCATTAGATATTGCGGTTAGGGATGCTTTGAAGGCTGATGGGGCTAGTAACTGGGATCAGGTAGTGCTTCCTCTCCTTGAGTTGCTTGGAGCCGAACAAAATTGCGAGGGGTGGGTTCGACGTTTTTTTTCTGGGGAGCCATTGGAAACATTGGATACTATTCGGGAACAGTATGGCGAGCGAATAGATATGGGATTGGTCGCAACCTATGGTGCTGCTAACGAGCTAGCTTGCGATTTCTGACGGAGCCTACGCGCAGTAGCCCAAAAGCCAGCCTCACTACACTGGCCGACGGGGGTCCAAGTGTCGGTTCTGACATTCGCCTCAAATCACTGGGTAGACTTCGCCAGCGGCACGACCCGTGCAACATCGGCCTCGGGTGCCAGTTCCTCGAAATCGAAATTGTCGAGTTTGGCCGCGCGTTTACCTGCCCGTTCAGCAGCCGTCGTAATCCCTTCCAGATCGCCGCGCGCCTGATGGAAATGGGTGGAAAGCTTGTCCACCCGCTCCACCACCAGTTCGACGTCGCGGTGCAGCTGGCGCAAGGTCGTGCGGATCGCACCCGCCTGTTCGCGCATGCGGGCATCTTTCAGCACTGCCCGCATCGTGTTCAGCGTCGCCATGCAGGTCGTGGGCGAGACGATCCAGACCTTGGCGTTGAACCCTTCGCGGACGAGTTCGGGGAAGTTCGCGTGCAACTCTGCATAGACGGCTTCCGATGGCAGGAACATCAGCGCGCCGTCGGCGGTTTCGCCGTCGAGGATGTATTTCTCGGCAATCGCCTTGATATGGGCGCGGACGGCGATGCGCAGCATCCGCTGCGCCTCGATCAACTGCGACTGGTTTTCGGCGCGGCGCAGGGCTTCATAGGCCTCCAGCGGGAACTTTGAATCGATGACGATGGGGCCGGGTGGGTTCGGCAGGTGGATCAGGCAGTCGGCGCGCTTGCCGTTCGAGAGCGTCGCCTGCATGGTAAAGGCGTCGGGGGGCATCGCCTTGCGGACGATGTCGTTGAGCTGGATCTCCCCGAATGCGCCGCGCGTCTGTTTGTTCGACAGGATGTCCTGCAGACTGAGCACATCGCCCGACAGCTTCTCGATATTCGACTGGGCCTTGTCGATCGTCTCCAGCCGCTGCTGCAACTCACCGAGGCTGCGTGCGGTGCGGGTAGCCGTCCCTTGCAGGCTTTCAGACATTCCGCGCGACACTTCGGCAAGCCGTTGTTCCATGAGTTGCAGGACCTTGGTCTGCGATGCGGCCTGTGCCTCGGACACATGGTGAAGTCCGCCGGTCAGCCGTTCCTGCCCGGCCGAAAGGCCTTCGACCCGGTTGCCAAGCTGGGTCAGGTGATAGCCAAGCGGTTCGGTCATGCGGGCAGAGCGGGATGCCGCGCGCAGTGTGACGATCAGCAGGACGAACAGCAACAGAACCAGCACCGCGCCACCGAGCGCGATGAGGACGATGGGATCGTCAAGGGCGTAGGTCTGGCCGTCGAGAGTAATCATGTGCGCCCAAATAGCCGTTCAATGTCGCTCAGTTTGAGTTCCACATAGGTCGGCCGCCCGTGGTTGCACTGGCCCGACATCGGCGTCTTTTCCATCTCGCGCAGAAGGGCGTTCATTTCATCGGGCCGCATCCGGCGGCCGGAACGGATGGAACCGTGGCAGGACATACGGCTGAGGACCGCGTCGATCTTCGATTGCAGGCGCTGGCTGTCGCCGAGGTCGTGAAGCTCGTCGAGGATGTCCTTCAGGAGCGCGGTCGCATTGACCTCGCCCAGCACGGCGGGGGTCTCGCGCACCGCGATGGCTCCGCCGCCGAAGGGCTCGATGGTCAGTCCCAACTCGCCCAAAGCCCCGGCATGGTCGAGCAGAAGCCGGGCATCGCCTTCCGGCAGGTCCACGATCTCGGGGATCAGCAGCGCCTGCGCCGCAACGCCGTTTTCGTCGCGCTGGCGTTTCAGCCGTTCATAGACCAGCCGTTCATGGGCGGCATGCTGGTCGACGATGATCATGCCGGTTTCGGTCTGGGCGATGATGTAGTTCTCATGGAGTTGCGCGCGCGCAGCCCCAAGCGGGCAAACCTCGTCGGCATCCTCCTGCGCCTGAGGCGTCTCATCGGCGCGGTGATCGAACCGCGCCGATGCTTCGGCAAACGCCGGGGCAAGCGGTGCCTGGGCAGCATAGGCGGCGCGAAGCGCGGTCTGTGACGGCCGGTCCATCTGGTAGATGCGCGGCTGGCTGGGCTCTGGCCGCATCGCGCCCAGCGTCAGGCCGGCGACGGTCGAGGAGGCGCGATGCCCGGCCTCGGCCAAGGCATGGCGCAGCGCCGAGACGATCAGCCCGCGCGCCACGCCCGGCTCGCGGAACCGCACCTCGGCCTTTGCGGGGTGCACATTCACATCGACCCGCTCGGGATCGCATATAAGGTTGAGCACCGCAGCGGGATGCCGGTCGCGCGACAGGACATCCATATACCCGGCCCTGAGCGCGCCGATCAGCAGCTTGTCCCGGACCGGGCGGCCATTCACGAAGAGGAACTGCTCCACCGCCGCGCCGCGCGAATAGGTCGGAAGCGCGGCAAATCCGGTCAGGCGAATGCCGTCTCGTTCCGCGTCGATGGGCAGGGCATTGTCGGCGAAATCCTTGCCAAGAAGCGTCCGCAGCCGCTGCGCGAGCGCGTCGAACAACTCACCCTGTTCGCCATCGGCGCGGAAGATCAGCTTGCCCTCGCCGCCACCCGATACATCGCGCAGGGTGAAGCCCACGAAAGGTTCGGCCATCGCCAGCCGCTGGACCACATCCTTGATCGCCTGCGCCTCTGCGCGGTCGGAGCGCAGGAATTTCAGCCGCGCGGGGGTGGCGTAGAACAGATCGCGCAGTTCAACGACCGTGCCGCCGGTCAGCGCCGCCGGGCGCACGGGGGCCATGCGCCCGCCCGCCACCGCGATGGCCGCAGCGTCGGAACCTACGGCGCGCGAGGTGATCTTCAGCCGCGCGACCGCGCCAAGCGAGGGCAAAGCCTCGCCCCG